>JAXDHL010000677.1:0-2604 GCA_034664525.1 Solirubrobacteraceae bacterium | reverse complement strand
GCCTGCGGTCTCGAAGTCGCCGCCAACACGCAGATCGAGTTCGGCTTTCTGCTGCACGACGTGGGCAAGGTGGCGGTCCCGGACGCGATCCTGTTCAAGCCCGACGCGCTCAGCGACGAGGAGTTCGCCCTGATCGCCCGCCATCCGGTCGTCGGCGCCGAGATCCTGCGCGACGTCTCCTTCCTCGGCGAGGCGAAGCTCATCGTCCGCCACCACCACGAGCGCTGGGACGGCACCGGCTACCCGGACGGCCTCCGCGGCGACGACATCCCGCTGGCGGCCCGCGTGTTCGCGCTCGTCGACACGCTCGACGCGATCACCTCCGACCGGCCGTACCGCGCGGCCGCCGGTTGGGCAGTCGCGCGCGAGGTGATCGTCGCCCAGTCCGGCACGCAATTCGACCCGAGCGTGGTGCAGGCTTACCTCGGCATCCCCGACGCGACGTTCGCGCGCCTGCGGGAGGCCGTGCCGTGACACGCACGATCCTCATCGTGGACGACGATGCGAGCGTCCGGAAGCTGATCGCCACGACGCTGGAGGACGTGTCGGGCTACCGGCTCGAGGAGGCGTCCAACAGCGAGGAGGCGGTGGCGCGGGCGCTCGACGCCCAGCCCGAGATCGTCTTCCTCGACCTGGAGATGCCGCGGGTGGGCGGGATCGAGACGTGCCGGCGCATGCGCTCGGAGCCGACGCTCGCCGACGCGACCATCGTCGTGCTCACGGGCGACGCCGACGCGGTGGCCGAGCGCAGCGCGCAGGCGGCGGGCGCCGACCTGCTCCTCACCAAGCCCTTCTCCCCCCTGCACCTGCTGCAGCTGGTCGACGAGATCGGCAGCTGATCGCTGCTAGCGTCGCGCCTCCATGAGGCTCGGCCTGCACATCGGTTACTGGGGGCTGGGGATGACCGCGGAGCAGCAGCTCGCGCTCGTCCGCGAGGCCGAGGCGCTCGGGTACGACTCGGCCTGGACCGCCGAGGCATACGGGTCGGATGCGGCGACGATCCTCGGCTGGCTGGCGCAGGCCACCGATCGGATCCGGCTCGGCTCGGCGATCTTCCAGATGCCCGGCCGCACGCCGGCGATGACGGCGATGACCGCGGCGACGCTGGACCAGCTGTCGGACGGGCGATTCGTGCTCGGGCTGGGCTCGAGCGGACCGCAGGTCGCCGAGGGCTGGCACGGCCAGCGGTTCGCACACCAGCTCCAGCGCACGCGCGAGTACGTCGCGGTCGTGCGCAAGGCCCTGGCGCGCGAGCGGCTGGAGTTCGCCGGCGAGACGCTGCAGCTCCCGCTGCCCGATGGGCCGGGCAAGGCGCTCAAGCTGACGATCTCCCCGGTGCAGGAGCGGATGCCGATCTACCTGGCCGCCGTGGGGCCGAAGAACACGACGCTGGCGGCCGAGATCGCCGACGGCTTCATGCCGTTCCTGTTCTCGCCCGAACACGTCGGCGAGGTGCGGCCGCTGCTGGAGGAGGGCTTCGCGCGGGCCGGCAACGGCAAGGGGTACGCCGACTTCGACATCGCGCCGAACACCAGCGTCTGCATCTCCGACGACCTGGACGCCGCGCGCGACGTGATGCGCCCGCTGCTCGCGCTCTACATCGGCGGCATGGGCTCGCGCGAGCAGAACATCTACAACCGGACGGCCGAGCGCTACGGATTCGGCGACGCGGCCCGTGGCGTGCAGGAGCACTACCTGGCCGGGCGGCGCGAGGAGGCGATGGACGCGCACCCCGGCGAGCTGATCGACGCGGTCACGCTCTGCGGGCCGCCCGACCGCGTGCGCGACCGGCTCCAGGCCCTGAAGGGCGCCGGCGTCGGGACGCTCATCGCCACACCGATGGCGTTCACGTTCGAGGACCGCCTGGCGCAGCTCCGCAAGCTCGCCGAGCTGGCCGGGTGAGCGGGGAGGTCCGCCTCCGACCGCCGGCGACGGCGGACGCCGAGGCGATGCTCGCGCTCGTCGAGGCGTGTGACGCGACCTGGCGGGAGTGGACCCCGGCCGAGTGGGAGCCGCCTGCGGCCGGCTCGGCACGCTGGGTGTCCGAGCTCGGGGCGCCCGACCGCTGGACGCGTGTGGCGGTGGAGGGCGAGGCCGAAGGCGGCGGGCGGGTCGTGGGCCTCGTCTCGTTCGGCCCGACCCGCGTGGGGCCGGAGTGGCGGGTCGTGCCCGAGACCGCGAGCGTGGGCGCGCTGTTCGTGCACCCCGACCGGTGGCGCCAGGGGATCGCCGCGCGGCTGCTGGACGCCGCCCTGGCCGCGATGCGCGAGCAGGGCTACCGCCGGGCCCGGCTGAGCACGCCGCAGGGCGCGCCGGCGGAGCGGTTCTACCCGGCGCAGGGCTGGCAGCGCACCGGCGATGCGCGCTGGCACGCGCTGCTGGGCCTCGCGACCGTCGACTACGCCCGCGAGCTGTGAGCCGCGTCTTCCTCGGCGCGTTCGGCGACCCCGGCCACGCGTTCCCGATGCTCGCCCTCGGCGAGGCGCTGGTGGCGCGGGGCCACGACGTGTGCCTGCAGACGTGGCGGCGCTGGGAGTCGCCGACCGAGGCGGCCGGGATGACGTTCTCGGCGGCGCCCGAGTACCAGGTGTTCCCGACACTGGA
>JAXDHL010000676.1:0-6010 GCA_034664525.1 Solirubrobacteraceae bacterium | reverse complement strand
CGGCGGTCAGGCCCGGTCCGCGGTCCATCACCGCGATCCGGCCATCCTCGACCGCGAGCTCCACCTCTCCGCCCGGCGGCGAGTAGGCGACGGCGTTCTCGACCAGCGCATCGAGCACGCGGTCCAGTGCCGCGGGCGGGACCCGCGCGACCCCGGTCGCGCCGTGGACGGTCAGCCGCACCCCGCGCTCCCCGGCGGGCGCGTTGAAGCGGTCCGCCGTCGCCTGGACCGCGGCCATCGTGTCGACCGGGACCGCCGGCCCGGCCGCGCGGCCGGCGCGCGAGAGCGTGAGCAGGTCCTCGACGGTCGCCGCCAGGCGGTCGACCTCGCGCATCCCGGCGTCGAGCTCCTCGGCGGCCGGGTCGTCGCCGCGCGTCGCCGCCCGCGCCTCCTCCAGCCGCAGCCGGACGCCGGTCAGCGGCGTCCGCAGCTGGTGCGATGCGTCGGCCACGAAGCGCTGCTGGCTCTCCAGCGCGTCCTGCAGGTGATCGGCCATGTCGTTGAACGACTGGGCGAGCGAGCGCTGCTCCGTCGTGCCCTCGACCGCGGCCCGGCTCGCCAGGTCGCCGGCGGCGATCCGGCGCGCGATCGCCTCGAGGCGCCGCAGCGGACGGGCGAGGGCGCCGGCGATGACCGCTCCGGCGACCAGGCCGATCAGCAGCACGACGACCGCCACCAGGGCGATCCCGCCCAGCGCGCCCAGCGTCGCGTGGTCGACCGCGGCCACGCTCTGGGTGACGCGCACCGCTCCGAGCACGGCAGGCCCGCGCAGGACGGGGACCGCGGTGGCGAGCAGGACGTCGTGGAGCGTGTCGCTGCGCCGGCGGCCCTGGACGGCCCGGCCCGCGAGTGCGCTGGCGATCTCCGGCCGGCTGCCGTAGTCCTGGCCGAGCGTCTCCGGGCCGGCCGAGTCGGCGACCACGCGCCCGCGCCGGTCGACGATCAGCACGCGCCCGCGCAGGAAGGCGGCCGACCGGCGGACGAGATCGGCGCGCCCGGCTGCGGAGCCGGCGGCGAGCAGGTCGGACGCCGTCGCCGCGACGACATCGGCCTGCCCGCGCGCCTGCGAGCGGACCTCGGCGTCCACGCGCGAGCGGAGGTTGAGTGCGGACGGCACGCCGAGCGCGATGATCGCGAGCAGCAGGACGTAGGCCAGCGCCAGGACCAGCGCGCGCCTGAGGCTCACGGCCGGGGTCCGCTGAAGCGGAAGCCGACGCCGCGAACCGTGTGGATGTAGCGCGGATCGCCCGGGTCGTCCCCGAGCTTGCGCCGCAGCCAGCCGACGTGGACGTCGAGCGTCTTCGTCGAGCCGAACCAGTTGACGTCCCACACGTCGTCCATCAGCGCCTCGCGGGTCACGACGCGCCCGGCGTCGCGGATCAGGCGGGCGAGCAGATCGAACTCGCGGCGGGACAGCTCGAGCTCCTTGCCGTCGCGCCAGGCGCGGCGGGCGCCGACGTCGACCCGGACGTCCTCGGCGACGAGCTCGCCCGGTGGGACGGCGGCGTCGGCGCGGCCGCCCGAGCGGCGCAGCACGGCGCGGATCCGCGCCACCACCTCGGCGGACGAGAAGGGCTTGACCACGTAGTCGTCGGCGCCGATCTCGAGCCCGACGATCCGGTCGGTCTCCGTCCCGCGCGCGGTCAGCATGATCACCGGGACGTCGCGGCGGCGGCGGACCTCGCGACACACGTCGCGCCCGTCGCCGTCCGGCAAGGTGAGGTCGAGCAGCAGCAGGTCGGGCGCGGCGCGCTCGTCGATCGCCAGCGCCTCGGCCGCCGTGCGGGCGGTCAGCGTCTCGAAGCCGGCGCGGTCGAGCGCCCTGGCCATCGGCTCGAGGATCGCTGGCTCGTCCTCGACGTACAGGATGCGCGGGCGGCTCACAGCGCGCATCCTGACGCACGGCGGCCGGGCGGCGGCGGTCTTTGCCGACTCTTTGCCCGCGACTGTCCGCCGCTTGGCCGCCTCCGCGGCACCGTGGCGGCCATGAAGACCACCCGCGTCATCGCTGCTGCCTCGGTCGCCGGATTGCTCGGCGCCGGGGTGGCGGCGGCCACTCTGCCGGCCGGCGGGCCGACCGCCGCCACCGCGGCCGGCACGCCCAGCCCCAAGCCGATCGTGCGCACGCTCGTGGTGCGCGAGACCGTGCACCGGACCCGCCATGCGCAGCCGAGCCAGCGCAGCGTGGAGCCCGCGCCGGTGGTCACCGCCGCACCGCTGGTGCGGGTGGCGGCGGCTGCGACCACCCCGTCCTCGTCGCCGTCGTCCGGGCACCACGGTGAGGGCGGCGATGACCACGGTCGCGAGCACGACTCCGGCGACGACCACGGCGGCGATGACTGAGCCGCGTCCCCGGCCTCGCCGGCCGGGGCCGCTGCCGGTGGTCCTCGGAGCGGTGGCGGCGTTCGCCACGGCGTTCATCCTGCTCAGCCTGCAGCTCCGCGCCGGCCACGACCCGGCGCTCGGCGCGGGCCCGGTCGCTGCTGCGCCGGCGCGGCCGGTGGTCATCCGCCGGGTCGTCCACCGTCGCGTGATCGTCACGACGGTCGTCCCCGCAGCGGCCGGCGCCGCGCCGGTCCAGGCCGTCCCGGCCCCGCGCGTGGTGACGACCACCCCGCCACCGCCACCGCCACCCGCGCCCGCGCCGGTCACGACCCGGAGCTCGTGATGGACGACGTCGCCTTCCGCGCGATGGGCACCGAGGTGCGGCTGATCGGGACGAACCTCGACGCCGCTCGCGCCTGGCTGGAGCGCTACGAGGCCGCCCTCTCGCGCTTCCGGCCGGACTCCGAGCTGTCGCGCCTGAACGCCGACCCACGCACGACCGTGCCCGCCACCCGGCTCCTGCGGGCTGCCGTTCGCGGCGCGCTGTGGGCGGCGCAGCGGACGGACGGCCTGGTGGACCCGACGCTGCACGACGCGCTCGTGCGCGCCGGCTACGCGCACTCGCTCGCCGGCGTCGCCCCCGCCCCGCTGCGCCAGGCGCTCGCCGCGGCGCCGCCGCGGCGGGCCGCCACCGGCTCGGACCGCTGGCATGCCGTGCGCGTCGGCGAGACCGCAATCCGCCGACCGCCCGGGCTGGCGCTCGACACCGGCGGCACCGGGACGGGCCTGGCCGCCGACCGCCTCGCGCGGCTGGTCGGGGGGACCGCCGACTGCGGCGGCGACGTGCGGGTCATCGGCGCGCAGGAGGTCCACGTCCGGCACCCGCTGACCGCCGAGACGTGCGAGCGGATCGTGATCACCGACGGCGCGGTCGCCACCTCCGGCATCGACGCCCGCCTGTGGCACACGACCGCGGGCGGCTACGCCCACCACCTGCTCGACCCCGGCACCGGCGAGCCGGCCTGGACCGGCCTGATCAGCGTGACCGCGCTCGCCCCGACCGCGCTCGAGGCCGAGGCGCTCGCGAAGGCCGCGCTGCTCTCCGGCGACCGGCGCCGGCTGCGGCACGGCGGCCTGCTGGTCCACGACGACGGCGATGTCGAGACCGCCGGCCGGATGCGCCGGCGCGTACGTCTGGCGGTCGCATCGTGACGCTGCACGGCCACGTCTTCTGGCTGCTGAGCCGGTCGGCCGGCACCGTCGCCCTGCTGGCGATGACCGCCTCGGTGGTCCTCGGCCTGTCGCTGGCCGGGCGGATCGCCGGCCCGCGCGCCCGGACGTTCTCCGCGCTGCACGAGCACCTGTCGCTGATCGCGCTGGTCGCGATCGCGGTCCACGGCGAGGCGCTGCTCGGCGACCGCTGGCTGCACCCGGGCCCGCTCGGGATCACCGTCCCGTTCGCCATGGACTACCGCCCGCTCGCGACCGGGCTCGGCGTGATCGGCGGCTGGCTCGTCGCCGCGCTCGGGCTCTCCTATTACGCGCGCCGGCGCTTCGGCCCGCGGCGCTGGCGGCAGTTGCACCGGTTCACGATCGCCGCCTGGGGCCTTGCCGTCGCCCACACGCTGCTCGCCGGGACGGACGCCGCGCTGCTGCGGATCCCGGTCCTCGCCTCGGTCGGCGTGGTCGCGGCGCTGTTCAGCGCTCGGCTGCTGGGCAGGCGATCCGGTAGTCGCAGATCGAGCACGCCGAGAACGACGGCGTCGGCTCGAAGCCCTGGCTGAGGATCCCGTCCGCGACCTCGAACACCGTGTCCTGGATCCACTCCCGGTCGTCCTCGGACCAGTCGACCGGAACCTTCTGATCGTCGAGCACGTAGTAGTAGGCCTGGTGGGCGGCCTCGAGCTCCCACGCCTGCTGCGCCGCCACCGAATACAGCGCGAGCTGGACGTCCTCGCGCAGGTCGGCGGCGCGCTTCGGGCGCCCGGTCTTGTAGTCGATCAGCTCGTAGGCGCCGTCGGACAGGCGGTCGACCCGGTCGACGCGGCCGCGCAGCGTGTGCTTGCCGAGCGTGAACGAGAAGGAGCGCTCGAACCACACCGGCTCGGCGTCCTCGCCCTGGAAGCGCTCGTGGTAGGTGACCAGCGCCTCGGTCGCCTTGTCCTGGAGCTGCTTCTCCTCCTCGGAGGTCCCGAACCCGCCGCGCCGCCAGCCCGCCTCGAGCAGGCCGAGCAGCTCCGGCAGCGATCGGGTCGCGGTCTCACCGGCGTGGAAGCGCTCGAGCACCTGGTGGACGAGGATCCCGAAGCGCTGGTTGAGCGTCGGCTCCTGCGGGATCCGGAACACGCGCGCGAACTTGTACTTGAGCGGGCACGTCCGGTACGTGTCGATGTCGGAGGCGCTGAGCAGCAGGCCCTCGCCGCGGCGCGGCAGGAACTGCTCCAGCGACGGCTCGGTCCGCTGGGCGACCGCGCGCTGGCGCAGGCGCTCGTCGCGCTCGGCGTCCTGCAGGTACTCGTCGAGCGCGCTGGTCTCGAAGATCTCGCGCTGCTCGCTGGTGACCGCCTGCAGCAGGCGGGCGTTGACCTCGGGGAGCGCCTCGGCCACCGACTGGCCGGCCCGGGTGCGCTCCATCAGCGCGCTCAGCTTTAGCACCTCGAGGTAGCGCACGACGGCATGGGAGACGTCGAGGTCGGTGTCGAAGCGCAGCTCGCCGAGCCGGCCACCGACCTGCGAGATCGTGTGCATGAGCTCGTCGCGCAGCACGCGGAACGTGGACTGCAACGTCTCGGCGGGGCCGAACAGCTCCTCGACCTTGGGCTCCCACTCGCCGCCGACCGCCGCGCGCGCCTCCTCCGCGAACGGCGACGCGTGCTGGCGCGCGCCGCGCTCGGTCACCTCCGGGAACGCGAGCACGAGCCCCTTGCGCGCGCGCGTCATCGCGACGTGCAGCAGCCGGCGCTGCTCGGCGACGTGGGCGCCCTTGGTGTCGGGCGGGACCGCTTCCTTGATCAGCTGGTCCGGGATCGGCTCGAGTGAGCGCCGCCGCGGGCCGGGCATCCGCGCGGCGAGCAGGCCGAGCACGTACACGTGGTCGAACTCGAGCCCCTTGGCCGCGTGCATGCCCATCACCTGCACGCCGCGCGGCTTGTCGCCGGCGCTCGCCTCCTCCTCTCGCAGCCCGGCCTCGGCGACGGCCGAGATCGCGCGGGCGAAGTCGCGCGCGGTCGCCTGCGGCGAGCGGCGGGCGTAGGCGGCGGCGAGCTCGCCGAACTTCGCCAGGTTCACGAGTCGCTCGACGACCTCCGCGGAGGCGGCGAACAGCAGCTGCCGGCGCAGGCCGAGGCGTTCGGTCATCCGGTGGACGAACAGGTCGGGCCGCGACGCGTCCAGCGCGGCGGCCGCCCGCCGGTGGAGCTTGAGGAAGGCGACGATCCGCTCGCGCGCCTCGGGCGGGATCTGGGGCGACTCCAGCGCCGCGCCGAGCGCGCCGACCATGTCGAGCTTGCGGCGGCGGGCGATCTGGGTCACGCGCGCGAGGTCGATGGCCCGCAGCTCGATCGGCGGCCGCGCGAGCGCGCGCACGACCGCGCCGGCATCGCCGGGGTCCTCGAGCAGGCGCAGCCACGCGAGCAGGTCGCGGACCTCGGCACGCTGGAAGAACGCCGCGGCGTTGGTCAGGTGG
>JAXDHL010000675.1:0-2867 GCA_034664525.1 Solirubrobacteraceae bacterium | reverse complement strand
GCCGCTGGTGCGGACCGACATCAACTCGGCCGAGATGGTCAAGCTGGCGTCCAACGCGTTCCTGGCCACGAAGATCTCCTTCATCAATGAGATCGCCAACGTCTGCGAGGTCACCGGCTCCAACGTGATCGAGGTCGCCAAGGGCATCGGCCTCGACGACCGGATCGGCCCGAAGTTCCTGCAGGCCGGCGTCGGCTTCGGCGGCTCGTGCTTCCCCAAGGACGTCAACGCGCTCAAGCAGCTCGCGGGCAACTCCGGCTACCACTTCCAGCTGCTGAACTCGGTGATCGAGGTCAACGAGCTGCAGAAGCGGCGGGTGATGCAGAAGCTGCAGAAGCATCTCGGCCCGTTGGTCGGCCGCAAGATCGTGCTGCTCGGCCTGGCGTTCAAGCCGAACACGGACGACATGCGCGAGGCGAGCTCGCTCGTGCTGTCGGCCCGGCTGCTCGCCGACGGCGCCGAGATCACCGGCTACGACCCGGTCGCCGAGCACGAGGCGCGCAAGCTGATCTCCGGCATCGCCTACGCGCCGTCGGTGATGGAGGCGATCGAGGGCGCCGACGCGCTGGTGCTGGTCACCGAGTGGCCCGAGTTCCGCGAGCTCGACCTCGCCGAGGTCGCCTCCCGGATGCGCGGCTCGCTCGTCGTCGACGGGCGCAACTTCCTGGACCCCGTGGCCGTGCGCGGCGCGGGCCTGCTCTACGAGGGCATCGGCCGCCCCAGCGCGAACGGCGTGGGCGGGAGCTGAGCGGGTCATGCAGGCACTGATCCTGGCCGGCGGTGAGGGGACGCGCCTGCGGCCGCTGACGACCACCGTGCCGAAGCCGGTCGTCCCCCTGGTGGACCGGCCGTTCATCGCCTTCATGCTCGAGTGGCTGCGCACGCACGGCGTCGACGACGTGATCATGTCCTGCGGCTTCCTCGCCTCGGGCGTGCGCAACGTGCTCGGCGAGGGCCAGGGCTACGGGCTCCGGATCCGCTACGTCGAGGAGCCGCGGCCGCTCGGCACGGGCGGCGCGCTGAAGTTCGCCGAGTCGCTGCTCGACGAGCGCTTCCTGATGCTCAACGGCGACGTCCTGACCGACATCGACCTGACCGCGCAGATCGCCCAGCACGAGGCCACGGGCGCGACGGGCACGCTCGCGCTGGTCCCGGTGGAGGACCCGTCGAACTACGGCCTGGTCCGGCTCGATGCCGACAACCGCGTGCTCGAGTTCCTCGAGAAGCCGCCGGCCGACGCGCCGATCGAGGTCAACACGATCTCCGCCGGCGCGTACGTTCTCGAGCGCTCCGTGCTCGAACTGCTCAAGCCCGACACGCCGGCCTCGATCGAGCGCGAGGTGTTCCCGCGGCTCGTCGGCGACGGGCTCTACGGGCGGGTCGCCGACGGCTACTGGCTCGACATCGGGACGCCCGAGCGCTACCTGCAGGGGACCTTCGACATCCTCGAGGGCGTGGTCGCCACCGAGGTCCAGCAGCGGTTGGGCGACGGCTATCTCTCGATCGCGTCCGACGTGGTCAGCGAAGGCCGGATCGTGCCGGCCGCGATCGTCGAGCCGGGCTGCAGCATCGGCGAGGGCGCGCACATCGGGGGCCGGGTCGTGCTCGAGCGCGGCGTCACGGTCGGCGCCCACACGCTCGTCGAGCAGGCGGTCGTGCTCCAGGGCGCCGAGATCGGCGCGAACTGCGTCATCCGCGGGGCGATCATCGGCGCGGGCGCGCGGGTCGGCGACCACACGCACATCGAGGGGCTGGCCGTGCTCGGCGAGGGCGTCACGATCGGGTCCGAGAACGTGATCACGAACGGCGCCCGGATCTTCCCCGGCGTCGACCTTCCCGACGGAGGCATCCGGTTCTGATGCCGTCGCTGACCGCCGACGCGCTGCGCGGCGCCGACCCGACCGGTCAGCTGGCCGAGGTGCTCGATCTCCCGGCGCACCTGCGCGACGCGCTGTGGCGGGTCGACTCCGCCGGGCTCGCGCCGCGGGCCTCGGCCGGGCTGGTGATCGCCGGCATGGGCGGTTCGGCCGTCGGCGGCGCCCTGGCGCGCGCCGCGCTCGGGGACCGCGAGCGCAAGCCGATCGTGCTGGTCCGCGATTACGCGCTGCCGGCCTGGGTGGACGAGTCCTGGAGCGTCCTGCTGTCGAGCTACTCGGGCTCGACGGAGGAGACGCTCGCGTGCTGGGACGCCGCGACCGCCGCCGGCGCCCACCGGGTGGTCAGCACGACCGGCGGGCCGCTGGCCGAGCGCGCGCGGGCCGACCGCGTCGCCGTGATCCCGCTGCCCGGTGGCTTCCAGCCGCGTGCCGCGGTCGGCTACGCGACGGTCGTGGCGCTCGAGGTGGCGGCGCTGGCCGGCGTCGGGCCGTCGCTGCGCGACGAGGTGGAGGCGGCGGCCGGGCTGATCGAGTCGCTGGCCGCGGAATGGGGCCCGCAGGCCCCCGACGACGCCGAGCCGAAGGCACTCGCCGCCGCATTGCAGGGCCGGCTGCCCGTCTTCACCGGCGCCGGCCTGACTGCGCCGGTCGCCTACCGCTGGAAGTGCCAGGTCAACGAGAACGCCAACCGCGCGGCGTTCTGGAGCGAGCTGCCCGAGGCCGACCACAACGAGATCGAGGGCTGGGGCGACCGCTCCGTGCTCGAGCCCGTCTTCCTCGAGGACCCGGTCGACACGCATCCGCGCGTGCTCGAGCGCTTCGAGCTGACCGCGCGGATCATCGGCGGCGCCACCCGCGTGCGTGCCCGCGGCGAGACCCGGCTGGAGCGGCAGATGAGCCTGGTCCACCTTGGCGACCTCGTCTCGATCTACCTCGCCGCGCTGGACGGGACGGACCCGGCCGCGATCCCGGCGCTGTTGCAGTTGAAGG
>JAXDHL010000674.1:0-3162 GCA_034664525.1 Solirubrobacteraceae bacterium | reverse complement strand
GTCTGGACTAAGGGTGCATCCGCAACCTAGCGAGAGATTGATCACTGCAATCGAATACGCCCTGGGAGCGTCGAGGCACTCCTGGATACCGCGCCGATACGCGCTCGGCCGAAAGGAAGTCTCGCCGTCCACCAGCGCCCTAACACTCACGACCCGCCCCCACGGCGCGACGCCCACAGTCCCCCAACCGTTGACCGGCGCAACCATGGCCATGGCCATGTGCGCGCCGTGCAACTGCGCCTCGCTGGTTCCCTGCGGCGCGCCGTCGCCGCCGTCGACGGACAGCCGGGCGAGGATCGGGCCGGCGGTCGGGTCGTCGGGCGGCAGGTCCGGGTTGACCGGCAGGCCGGAGTCGACGACGCAGACCGCCATCCGGCTCGGCGGCAGGTCCTCGGGCGCGATGTGCCCGATCCAGTCGAGTCCGTAGGGGGCCAGGTACGGCGGCGGGTCCGGGGTCTCGGACGCGAGCGCCGGAGACGGCAAGTGGCCGAACGCGGCAGCAAAGGCCAGCGCGGCGGCGATGAGGGAAAACAGGAAGCGCATGCGAACGACGGGAACAGGGCGGCGCGGAGGCCGCCCCTCCCGTTCTTCGGCTCGGTCAGCCGCGGACCTTGACCTTGACGGTCTTGGACGTGCTGATCGCGTACGGGTAGCCGGTGTCCTGCCTGACCCTCGCGCGGAACGCGTAGGTCTGGAGCCCACTGGTCGCGTGGAAGCGGTACTTGGACGACCAGCGGCCGTCGCGCTTCGAGCGCATGGTCTTGAACGTCATCCACTTCTTGCCGACCTTCGCCTGCAGGTCGATCAGGACGCCGCCCCCCGGCACCGGCTTGGAGCGCAGGCGGCCCGAGAACCGGACGGTCTGGCCGTTGTGGAAGTACCGCTTGTTCAGCCGCAGCGTGGTGCTCGAACGGACGGCGACGACCAGGTCCGACGTCGCCTGGAACTCGGCGTTGTCGAGGTTGGCCTTGTACGCGTAGCGGATCGTGCGGCCGTACTTTGCCGGCACCTGCCACGAGAAGCGGCCGTCCGCGTCGGTGACGATCGGGGCGCGCGCGATGGTCCAGGGCGCCCCCGGGATGCTCATGCGGTGAAGGACGGTCAGCGTCGCGCCCGCGATCGGGCGCCCGTTCTCGTCGCGCAGCGTGGCCGTGTGGCGGAACGACTTGCCGAAGCCGACCGTGCGGCGGCTCGTCCCGGAGAGCAGGATGCGCGCGCGGTTGGAGGCGTTGGTGCCGTTGGTCGGGCGGCCGGCGTCGGTGGCGGCGGTGCCGTTCGACTGCGACGAGTTCGTGGTCGTCGAGGTCGACGTCGAGGTGGAGCTGACGCTCGAGGTCGTCGTCGATCCCGTCGTGGAGCTGGACCCCGAGCCCGCCTCGGACGTGTCGTCGGAGCCGGCGCAACCGCCGTCGGCGGCGTCGACCTTGCCGTCGCCGTCGTCGTCGACGCCGTTGCGGCAGGCCGGATCGTCCGCGGACGCGACGTTGTCGATCTTGACCGCGCGCGGACCGAATGCCTTCGAGCGCAGACCCGAGGCATCCTCGACGTAGACGTTGAGCGTCTGGTCGCCCTCGGGCAGCTTGCTGGTGTCGACGTCGGCCGAGAACGACCCCGAGGTCGGGCACGGCGTGCCGTCGGTGAACTCGTACGCGGTGCCGACGCCCGGCCGTGCGTCGGCGCAGGACGGGCTCGTGCCGTCGAGCGCGACGGGCAGCTCGGTGTCGCCGACCTTGATCGTCGCCCGGTAGACGCCCGACGCGTTGTCGGTCGCGCTGAAGGACAGGCCCTCGGCGCCCGAGAGGACCGCATCGCCGGTCAGCGAGCCCTGGACGCTTGAGCTCTCCGGCGCGGCGGCGGGCGACTCGGTGAGGTCGATCTCGGCCCGGTTGACCGAGGCGCCGATCGGCTCAGTCGAGTTGCCATGGCAGGTGTTGCTGTCGTTGCAGCGGATGTCGAGCAGGATCCAGTTGTCCGAGAGCCCCGTGTACTCCTGGACGGCGTCGCGGCTCGTCGCGCCGTTGCCGATGACGGCGCCGAAGCAGCTGTTGGTCGCCTTGCACCAGTCCATGAAGCCAGTCGACGCGCCGGCGAGCCGCGGGATGAAGCCGAGCGCGCCGAACTCGCCGCCGGTCCCGTCGCGCGAGGTGACCGAGACGTGCAGGTCGAGCTTGAGGCGAGAGACCCTCTCGTTCGCCGGCGCGGTGTAGCGCAGGCCGGCTCCGTCCCCGACGGCGTAGTTGTACGCGTGGGCGCCGGGGCCGACCGTCATCGCGCCGCTGCTCGTGCAGGTCGCCACGGTCGCGCCGGAGAACGGGCCGGCGATGTTGTCCTGCGCCCATCCGGCGACCGGCCCGGTCACCGTCTCCGGCGTCCCGCACGTGTGCAGCGTGAACGTCCCGGGCGCCGCCTGTGCAGCGGGCGCCGACGCGAGTGCGAGGGCCGCGAGCGCGGCGGCCGGCAGGCGTCGCCGCCGATGGGATGTCCTGTTGGTGATCGTCACTGTCCCTCCCTGCATTGCTTTTCGTTTCGTTGGCCGGCGGCCGTGCCACGGAGACGGCACGGCGCCGGGAAATCGGACCCGCTGAGTCGCGGGTCAGTGTTCGAAGCCGAACTCGCCGTTGCCGGCGGGCTGGCTCGAGGCCTTGGGCGCCGGGGTCTCCGGCGACTCGAAGCTGGTGATGGTCGCCACGACCGTCGGCGGTGCTGTGGGCGCCGGCGGGGCCTTCGGCCGCGACCGGACGCGCCGGACCGGCGCGGCGCGGCGCCCCGGTGCCGGCGTAGCCACCGCCGTCGGGACCGGCGTCCGCACGCGGTGGTGCACCACCGTGGGCGCCGGTGTCGCCACCGCGGCCTCGGTCTCCGGCGGCTTGCCGGGCAGCGCCGTGCTGCCGGCGATCGCCGCCGCCCCGACTGCTGCGACCGCCGCCGTCCGCGCCCCACCGGGCAACCCCGTCGCGAGCTCGGCCGACCGGTGCACCAGCATGCCGACCCGCACCGCCAGGCCGTCGAGGAGATCGTCGAAGAGCCCGCCGCCGGTCGCGCCGCTCAGGGCCACCAGCTCGATCGGCCCGACGACGGCCAGCGCCCCGTCGCGCAGGCCGCCGACGGCGCGCGAGCAGTCCGCGCAGTCCTCGGCGTGGATCGTGAAGATCTCGAAGGCCG
>JAXDHL010000673.1:0-3651 GCA_034664525.1 Solirubrobacteraceae bacterium | reverse complement strand
TGGCGGACGAACAGCTCGGCGAGCTTGGTGACGATCGGCGTGAGCCGGTTGAGCGCCGGGCCGGTGACCCCCACGGAGGCGATCAGCTCCTTGGCCATGTACGGGCTGAACGGCCGCGTGGTCTGGAAGTGACGCCGGCCGACGCGGTCGGGCTGCTCCTCGGCGACCTGCTCGATGTCGATGCCGCCGACGTCGGAGAAGATCATCACCGGCTGCTTGCGCGTGCCGTCCCAGACGACGCCGGCGTAGTACTCCCGGGCCACGTCGGCCTTCGTGTCGACCATCACGCCGCGCGGCACGTGGTCGTTGATGACCAGCCCGAGGACCTGCTCGGCCTTCGTCGCGGCCTCCTCCGGGGTGTCGGCGAACTGCACGCCGCCGGCCTTCATCCGGCCGCCCGTGAGCACCTGGGACTTGATCACGACGCTGCCACCGATCTCCTCGGCGGCGGCGCGCGCCTCCTCCGCGCTGGTGGCGAAGGCGAACTTCGTGGTCGGGATGCCCGCGCGACGGACGATCTCGCGGGATTCGTATTCGAAGAAACGCATTGAGGGGCGGACCCTACATGCGTGTTTCGTCCTTCGGCTCTCCGTACGACGTCACGCGCCGGTACTCCACCAGCGACAGCTGCATCGCCATCACGAACCACGGCTGCCCGTGCAGGGTCCAGCCCTCGCGCTCGTAGAAGCGGCGGGCCCGGGCCTGGCCGGTGGGGGTGAACAGCCGGACCAACCCGTGCATCCAGTCGACCGCGGCGCCGTGGAGCTCGCGCGCCACGCCCGTGCCCCAGAACGGCTCGGGCACGAACAGGTGCCGGACGTGCAGGTCTGGCATGACGCCGTCCGGGGAGGCGCGGGCGCCCGGCTCGACCAGCACGTGGCCGGCGAACACGCCGTCGACCTCGGCCACGCGGGCGAATGCGCCCGGGTTGACGAGCATCTCGCGCAGCTCCGCGAGCCGCGCCGGCGTGTCCTCCTGCGGCGGGATCCAGCCGGGCGGGGCGAAGGCGCGATAGCCCTCGAACCCCGCCACGACGTTGGCCAGCAGTGCCGGGGCGTCATCGGGGACGGCCGGGCGCAGCCTCACAGCTGATATGCCTGCGCCAACTCCGCGTCCTTGCGGGCCAGCATCTCGGCCAGGTCGACCATCACGCGGCACTGCTTCCAGGTGGCGTCGTCCTGCATCTTGCCGTCGATCATGTGCACGCCCCGGCCGTCGGGGATCGCCTCGATGACCTTCTTGGCGAACTTGACCTCGTCCGGGTCGGGCGAGAAGACCTTCTTGGCGATGCCGATCTGGACCGGGTGCAGCGACCAGGCGCCGACGCACCCGAGCAGGAACGCCGAGCGGAACTGGGTCTCGCAGCCGAGCGTGTCCTTGATGTCGCCGAACGGCCCGTAGAACGGGAGCGCGCCGACGGCCGTGCAGGCGTCGACCATGCGGGCGATCGAATAGTGCCACGGGTCCTGCTGGTAGCTCGGCCGCGCGGCGTCCGGGTCCTGCGGGTCCGGGTCGGCGATCGTGCGGTAGCCGGGGTGGCCGCCCCCGACGCGGGTGGTCTTCATGCGCCGCGACGCCGCGAGGTCGGCAGGCCCGAAGGACATGCCCTGGATGCGCGGCGACGCGCAGGCGATCTCCTCGAGGTTGGCCACGCCCTGCGCGGTCTCGAGGATCGCGTGGATGAGGATCGGCTTGTCGAGTCTGGCCTTGGCCTCGAGCTGCGCCAGCAGGCGGTCCACGTAGTGGATGTCCCACGGCCCCTCGACCTTGGGCACCATCACCACGTCGAGCCGGTCGCCGATGCCGAGCACGAGCTCCGTCAGGTCGTCGAGCACCCAGGGGGACTCGAGCGCGTTCACGCGCGTCCAGAGCTGGGTCTCGCCGAGCTCCATCTCCTTGCCGACGGTCAGCAGGCCCTCGCGCGCCGCCTCCTTGCGGTCGACGGGTACCGCGTCCTCGAGGTTGCCGAGGAGGATGTCCACGGTCGGGGCGATGTCGGGGACCTTCGCGACCATCTTCTCGTTGGAGAAGTCGAGGAAGTGGATCATCCGCGAGGGGAGGAACGGGATCTCCCGCAGCGGTTCGGGGGCGTCGATCGCGAGCGGCTTGAAGAAGTCACGGGGATTGCGCATGAACGGCGGATCCTATGCGCCCGGTCGCTTTTCGCGGCTGCCACTGAGGGGCAGTCATCGAGCATGAGCACCACACTCGACGCGCCGCTGCGGCGCACGTTCGCCCAGTGGTACTGCGTCGTGGCCGGCGTGGTCCTCGTCGTCGCCGGACTGCTGGGCTTCATCGCCGACACCTCGTTCAAGGTCGGCGGCAACCTCCAGGGCGACACGCTGTTCGGGCTCGAGGTCAACGGCTGGCACAACCTCGTCCACCTCGCCTCGGGCATCGTCCTGCTGGCCGCCGCCAACACCCGCCTGACCGCCAGGACCGTCTGCTGGGCCTTCGGCGCGGTCTACCTCGTCGTGTTCCTGTGGGGGCTGATCGACGGCAACAACGTCTTCGGCGTCTTTCCGATCAACCCGGCCGACAACGTCTTACACCTCTTCCTCGCCCTGGCGGCGTGGCTGTGCGCCTACGTCTCACCCACGACGAAGGGCCAGCAGCGCGAGCGCCGGCGAGCCAAGGTGGCCCGCCGGCGGTCGAAGGACGACGACGCCGGGCGTCAGGACTTCATCGCGAAGACGCGGCAGGAGGCGTCGTCTCCGCCTCCGCCTCCGCCTCGCGACGAGTGACCGGCTCGGCGGCCGGCTCGCGGCGCCCGAAGCGGCCGTTGGTGGTGCGCTCCTCCGCCGGGGCGAGCCGGTCCAGATCGCCGGCGTGGCGGGCCGAGACGCGGCCGAGAGCGACGCCCGCGAGCGCCGTGATCAGCGCGCCGGTGCCGTAGAAGTACAGCAGCAGCTCGAGCGCCTGCCGGTCGGGACCGCCGGCCGGGCCCTCGCTCCAGGAGCTCGTCCAGAGCTGCGAGAGCTCACGGCCGATGACCAGCCACACGCCCGCGGCGAGGGCCAGCTGGGCGCCGAGCGTCGCCGTCGCGCGGTTGGCGCTGCGCAGCAGCATCAGGCCGCCGATCACGGCGACCACGCCGGGCACGAGCGAGAGCCAGAAGCGCCCCGCCGTCATGTCGAAGGCGGTGTCCGGGCCGACGACGAAGTTCAGGTAGTGGCCGACGAACGGGATCGCGGCGCACCAGATCCCCGCGAGGGTGATCAGCAGGCCGGTGGCGGCCCCGCGACGGCGGGGCATGGCGAGGCGTCCGGGCGTGCCCGTGGCGCGGCTCATGGGGCTCCTCCTTGAAGGATGACGGCGGTGGGTCTCAGATCCGGACTACCCGGGTGGCCCGCCCCGCAGCCACGTGCCCGGACGCCGGCGCCATCGCGGCCGGAGCGGCGCGGACTCGAGCCCTGCCACAATGGCGCGCCCTATGAGCACCGAAACCGGATTCACGACCGATCAGGCCGCGCGCGAGGCGAGCGGCGGACACCCGTACGGCCGCTACCTCGAGGAGTTCGAGGTCGGCGCCGTCTACAAGCACTGGCCCGCCAAGACGGTGACCGAGGCGGACGACCACCTGTTCTGCCTGATCACCATGAACCACCATCCGCTGCACATCAACGACGTCTATGCCGGCAACTCCCAGCA
>JAXDHL010000672.1:0-7861 GCA_034664525.1 Solirubrobacteraceae bacterium | reverse complement strand
GACGTTCGACATCAGGATCGGGGCGACGTCGACCACCGTCACCCTGCGCAGCGGCTCCCCGTTCCCCGTCGAGACGCCGGCCGGCACCCAGACCCTGAGCGGATCGCTCACGCTGCCGACCCGCAGGCCCGACCTCACGCCCACGGACGACGCCGCGCGCTGCCAGCCGGCGACGGCGACCTCCGAGGAGGCCGGCATGTACGCCGAGGCCGCGGTGGACGGCAGCGACGCGACGATCTGGGCGCCGGTCGACGCCACGGCCAGCCTCACGGTCGACCTCGGCAAGACCACACGCGTCAAGGACGTGCAGGTGCACTGGACCGACACGCTGCCGAGCTCGCCGAAGATCGAGACGTCGACCGACGGCACGACCTGGACCACCGCCGGCCACGGCACGGTGCAGGCCCGCTACGTGCGCGTGACGATGACGCGGGCGGCGGGGCCGGACCGCACCGGGATACGGGAGGTGGTCGTCACGCGCTGACGACCGCCACCGGCGTCAGCCGACGCCGATCGCACGAGCGCCGGGGGTCGCGACCTCCGCGCCGGGGCTCCGGCTCGCGTGGCCGCGACGCTGCGACCGGCGTTTGTCGATGCCGCTGCGGATGTAGTCGTCGTGATCCGGCCGCACGATCACCACTTCGCCTGGGGCGTTGTCGAGCAGCCACGCCAGGTCCTCGGTGTGGAAGCCCTCGCTCTGGCGTCCGGCCCCGGCGACGATGACGCGGTCGTAGCGCTCCTGCGTGATCGCCTCGCGCAGGGCATGGCGGTAGGTGCGCCCGCGGGCGATCCGGGAATCGACCGGCACGCCGACGACGAGCCCGCGTTGCTCGATGATCTCCAGCAGCGGCATGCCCTCGCTGCACTGCCGCGGCAGCGGCGAGTCGAGCGGCATCATCAGCGGCACGCGGGCGAGGAACACCGGCACGAGCGTCGCGCTCTCGGCTCGGGCGAGGCGGAGTGCGGCGTCCAGTGCGCGCCGCGACACGGTGCGGCCCGCGAACGGGAACAGGATGCGTCCGACGGCGGCGTTCATGGTCCGGGCGCGCCGTCTGCGATCTCGGGCGTAGATGAGTCCGAGCGCGGCGAGCGCCGCACCGAGCACGACGACGGTGGCGACCAGCAGGGGTGTCATTGGTCCTCCTCTGAGCTGCGCAGGGTGCGGTCGGCGACGATGCGCAGGTCGACACCGGGGAGCAGTTGCATCAAGCGGAACGGAAGCGCGGGCCCGGCGAGCCGTCGCAGAGCGTTGCGCGGGCCGGGGGTGCCCATGAGCACGTAGGTGGTGCCGCGCTCGGCAGCGACTTGGCGGACGACGGTGGCGACGTCGTCGCCGTGCTCGACGAGCAGGTGGGCGCCGAGGACGGCCGCGAGCCGCCGCAGCGCTTCGAGCTGGTCGCGCTCCTCGTCGGTGGGCTCGCGGTTGGTCACCCAGAGGATGTCGAGCTCGCCCTGGAGGCGCTGGGCCGAACGCCACGCCCGGCGCACGACGCGCTGCGACTTGGACGTCGGCTTGACCAGCGCGAGCAGGCGCTCGCCGATCGCCTGCGGCGCCACGCTCTCGAGCATCCGGTCGCCGTCGTCGCGTCCAAGGGCCAGGTCGAGGACGAGGCGCTTGGCCTCGACGTCCTCGGCCACCTGGCGCAGTGCGACTTCGCGCAGGGCGGCGAGGTTCTCGACCTTGAAGAAGTTGTTCAGCGCGGCCTCGACGCGCTCGCCGGGGTACACCTTGCCCGCGCGCAGCCGGGCGATCAGCGCCTGCGGCGTGAGGTCCACGAGCATGACCTCGTCGGCATCGCCGAGCACGCTGTCGGGCAGCGTCTCCCGAACCCTCGTGCCGGTGAGGTCGGCCACCTGGTCGTTGAGCGATTCGAGGTGCTGAACGTTGACGGTGGAGTAGACGTCAATGCCGGCCTCAAGGGCGCTCTGGACGTCTTCGTAGCGCTTCGCGTGCTCGACGCCGTGCGCGTTGGTGTGGGCGAGCTCGTCGATCAGGCACAGCTCGGGACGGCGGCGCAGGATGGCCGGGAGGTCCATCTCCTCCAGTTCGACCTCGCGGTACTCGACGCGCCGCCGCGGGATGACCTCGAGGTCGCGCGCCTGCGCGGACGTTTCCGGTCGGCGGTGCGGCTCGAGGTAGCCGATCACGACGTCCCGTCCGGCCTCGGCCTCGGCCTGGGCCTCTTGGAGCATCCGGTACGTCTTGCCGACGCCCGCGGCCATGCCGAGGAAGACCTTGTGGCGCCCGCGCGGACGCCTGGCTTCGCCACTCGTGCGGTGTGGCTCATTGGTGATCGTCGGGTCGCTCATCGCCCAGTGCGAGCATCGCCCGCTGGAGGTCGTGCCACAACACCATGGCCCGTCAGGCCCCCAGGAGGTTGTGGATGATCAGGTCGAGCAGCTTGATCGCGACGAACGGCGCGATCATGCCTCCGATGCCGTACATCAACAGGTTCCTGCGCAGCAGCGCGGTCGCGCCGACCGGGCGGTACTGCACGCCGCGCAGTGCCAGCGGGACGAGCGCCGGGATCACGAGCGCGTTGAAGACGATCGCGGAGATGATCGCGCTCGCCGGCGTCCCGAGGCCCATGATGTTCAGCGCGTCGAGCGGCCCCTTGTGTCCGGCGGTCGCGTACGTGGCGGCGAAGATCGCCGGCAGGATCGCGAAGTACTTGGCGACGTCGGTGGCGATCGAGAACGTGGTCAGGGCACCGCGGGTGATCAGCAGCTGCTTGCCGACCTCGACGATCTCGATCAGCTTCGTCGGGTTCGAGTCGAGGTCGACCATGTTGCCCGCCTCGCGGGCGGCCTGGGTGCCGGTGTTCATCGCGACGCCGACATCGGCCTGCGCGAGCGCCGGCGCGTCGTTGGTGCCGTCGCCGGTCATGGCGACCAGACGGCCGCCCTCCTGCTGCTCCTTGATCAGCGCGAGCTTGGCCTCCGGCGTGGCCTCGGCGAGGAAGTCGTCCACGCCGGCCTCCTCGGCGATCTTGGCGGCGGTGAGGCGGTTGTCGCCGGTGACCATGATCGTGCGGATGCCCATCGCGCGCAGCCGGTCGAAGCGGTGGCGCATCCCCTCCTTGACGACGTCCTTGAGGTAGATGACGCCCAGTACCTGGGAGTCGCGTGCGACGGCCAGCGGGGTGCCGCCCTCACGGCCGATCCGGTCGAGCGTGACCTGGAGCTCGGGCGGAGCCTGGCCGCCCTCGGTGTCGACCCAGCGCAGGATCGCGTCGCCGGCGCCCTTGCGCAGGCGCGTGCCGTTGTAGTCGACGCCGCTCATGCGTGTCTGGGCGGTGAACGCGACGAACTTCGCGCCGACGCTGACGAGATCGTGCTCGCGCAGGCCATAGCGGTCCTTGGCCATCACGACGATCGAGCGCCCTTCGGGGGTCTCGTCGGCCAGCGAGGACAGCTGGGCGGCTTCCGCGAGCTCGTTGTCGCTGATGCCGGGCATGGCGATGAACTCCGCCGCCTGGCGGTTGCCGAGCGTGATCGTGCCGGTCTTGTCGAGCAGCAGGACGTCGACGTCGCCGGAGGCCTCGACGGCACGGCCGGACAGCGCGAGCACGTTGCGGCGCACGAGCCGGTCCATCCCCGCGATGCCGATCGCCGAGAGCAGCGCGCCGATCGTGGTCGGGATCAGGGCGACCAGCAGCGCGATCAGGGTCGTGACCGACACCGGCGTGCCGGAGTACAGCGCGTACGGCCGCAGGGCGACGATGACGACGAGGAAGATCAGCGTGAGCCCGGCGAGCAGGATGCCGAGGGCGATCTCGTTCGGGGTCTTGCGCCGCGCCGCGCCCTCGACGAGCGAGATCATGCGGTCGAGGAAGCTCTGCCCCGGCTCCTGGGTGATCTCGACGACCACGCGATCCGACAGCACCCGCGTGCCGCCCGTGACAGCCGAGCGGTCGCCGCCTGCCTCGCGGATGACGGGCGCCGACTCGCCGGTGATCGCGGACTCGTCGACCGATGCGATGCCCTCGATGACGGTCCCGTCGCCGGGGATCATCTCCCCCGCTTCGACCACCACGCGGTCGCCGCGCCGCAGCTCCGCCGCCGGCTTGGTCGTGCCGTCGCGCAGCGTGGCGGTCGTGGTCGTGCGCATCGCGCGCAGCGTGTCGGCCTGGGCCTTGCCGCGGCCCTCGGCAAGCGACTCGGCCATGTTGGCGAACACGACCGTCAGCCATAGCCAGATCGCGACCGTGAACGTGAACCACGCCGGCTCATGGCCGCCGCCGAGCGGCTGGCCACCGAAGAGCTGGATGAGCCAGGCGATCGTGGTGATGACGGCGCCGACCTCGACGACGAACATGACCGGATTGCGGATCTGCACCCGCGGGTCGAGCTTGCGCAGCGATTCGAGGCTCGCGGGGACCAGGATCGCGCGATCGAGGACGGACTGCGACTTGCGTTCGGTCATCGGGTGGCCTGGTTGAGGGCGAGGTTGAGCGCGAGGACATTGACCCCGGGCTCGCCGAGCACGCCGAAGGACCGGCCGTCGGTGTTGGCGGAGATCAGGCGCTGGACGGTGGCCGGCGGGAGCCGGCGAACCGCGGCGATGCGGTGCGCCTGGATCGCCGCATTGGCCGCGGAGATGTCCGGGTCGACGCCCGAGCCGGAGCTGGTGACGGCGTCGACCGGGACGCGCTGGGCCGTCAGGCCGGTCGTATAGGGCCGCTCGAGCGCGAGGTAGCCCGCGAGGTTCGCCTTGAAGGTGTCGCGCGCGGCCTTGCTGTTGGGCCCGAGGTTGGTGAACGCGGTCGCCGCCGGGTTGTAGTTGGTCGCCGTCGACGGCCGCGGCTGGAAGTACTTCGCGTCGGGCGCGAGGACCGGATTGCCGTCAGCGTCGACCTTCGGCTTGCCGTTCCTCCCGAGCACGGGGACACGGAAGTCCTGGGCGAGCAGGCGTGAGCCGACCACCCTGCCGCCGCGCGTGATCTCCGAGCCGTTCGCCTTGCCGGGGAACAGGACCTGCGAGACCCCGGTCACGGCGAGCGGGTAGACGATGCCGAACCCGATCGTGATCACGACGACCGCCAGCAGCGACGTGATGAGGTCGCGACGCATCAGAAGAGGTTCGTGGTCAGGCTCTGGACGACGGGTCCGAGCAGGATGGCCGGGAAGAACGTGAGCGCCCCGACGAGGACGATCACCCCCATCAGCAGGACGACGAAGGTCGGGGTGTCCGTGCGCATCGTCCCGAGGCCGGCGGGGGCCGAGCGTTTCGCGACCAGCGTGCCGGCGATCGCCAGTACGAAGAGCATCGGCGCGAAGCGCGCGAACATCATCGTCAGCCCGCCGAGCAGGTCGACGAGGGTCAGCCCGTGCGACCCGGCGTTGCCGGGGTTGGGCTGGATGAAGCCCGTGTAGCCGGCCCAGGCGGAGCCGTTGTTGTTGGCCTGCGAGAGGTAGCCGTAGAGGTTCTCGGAGAAGCCGTTCGGGCCGGCGGCCGAGATCGCCTTCCTCGCGGCCGGCGCGGCGATCGCGGTCGCGCTGGACATCAGCGCGACAAGCGGCGTGAACAGCGTGCCCAGCGTCAGCAGCTTGATCTCACGCGAGCCGATCTTCTTGCCGAGATATTCCGGCGTGCGCCCGACCATCAGCCCGCCGATGAACACGGCGAGCAGGACGAACACGAGCATCGAGTACATGCCGGTGCCGACGCCGCCGAAGACGACCTCGCTCATCGACAGGTTCGCGAACGGGACCGCGCCGCCGAGCCCGGTGAGCGACTCGAACGCCGCGTTGACCGCGCCGCACGATGTGACGGTCGTGACGGCGGTCCACAGCGCCGAGTTGGCAATTCCGAAGCGCTGCTCCTTGCCCTCGAGGTTGCCGCCCGTCGAGCCGCTGAGGTGGTTGGTGTTCACGCCGGCGAGGTGCTGCGCGGGCGTGCCGTGCTGCTCGGCGACGTAGGCGACGGCGACGCCCACGATGAAGAGGATCCCCATCGCGGCGAAGATCGCCCACCCCTGCCGCCGCTTGCCGACCATCCTCCCGTAGGTGAAGGTGAGCGACGCCGGGATCGCGAGGATCAGCCACATCTCGAAGAAGTTCGAGAAGCCGGTCGGGTTCTCGAACGGCATCGCGGAGTTGGTGTTGAAGAACCCCCCGCCGTTGGTGCCCAGCTCCTTGATGACCTCCTGCGAGGCGACCGGGCCCATGGCGATGGTCTGCGAGCCGCCGACGAGGGTGTGCGCGGTGCCGTAGCCCGAGAAGTTCTGGATGACGCCCTGCGACACGAGGATCAGCGCCCCGACGATCGAAATCGGCAGCAGGACGTACAGCAGCGTGCGCACGAGGTCCTGCCAGAAGTTGCCCAGGCTCGTGCCGCTGCGGGCGGCGATGCCGCGGATCAGCGCGATCGCGACGCAGATGCCGACGCCCGCGGAGACGAAGTTCTGCACCGCCAGCCCCGCCATCTGGCTGAAGTACGTCATCGTCGTCTCGCCGCCGTAGAACTGCCAGTTGGTGTTCGTGACGAACGACGAGACCGTGTTGAAGGTGACGTTCCAGGGCGCCGAGTGGAAGTCCTGCGGGTTCCACGGATGCAGCGTCTGCGTGCGCAGGATCACGTACAGCAGCAGCCAGAACAGCGCCGAGCAGATGAGCAGGCTCTTGGCGTAGCCCTTCCAGTCCTGGCCGCGGTCGGGCTCGACGCGCAGCAGCCGGTAGAACAGGCGCTCGACGGGTCCGATCACGCCGCTCAGGAACACCCGCTCGCCGGTGTAGACCCGGGCCATGTAGCCGCCGAGCAACGGGACAGCGGCCACGATCGCGATGGCAAAGATCGCGATCTGGACCCAGCCCTGAACCATCTAGAGCTTCTCGCCGCGCAGCAGCGCGTACGTGAGGTACACGAACAGGAGGGCCGAGACGATCAGCCCGAAGAGGTCGGCGGCGCTCATACGCGGTCCAATCCCTTGATGAGCGCCAGCAGCAGCGCGAAGGTGGCGACCGCGATGAGGACGGCAACGAGATCCATGACGAGAGCATCAGGCTGGCCGCGTGTCAGCCGCATCACAATCGCGTTCCGCGACATGACGATTTCATTACGGGATCGCGGGATCGCGGAGCCGGGCTACGCAGCCCGGTGACAACTCGCTCAGGCGGCGAACCGGTAGCCGACGCCGGGGTCGGTCCGGATGTAGCGCGGTCCCTGTCCGTCGTCGGGCTCGATCTTCCGGCGCAGCCGCGCGATGCTCGTGCGCAGGGTCGCGACGTCGTTGACATAGGCCGGCCCCCAGACCTCCTGCAGCAGGGACCGGTGGGTCAGCAGGCGGCCGCGGTTGCGCACGAGCGCACGCAGGAGGTCGAACTCGATCGGTGTCAGGTGGACCTCCTCGCCTTCGCGGCGGACCACGCGCGACGAGAGGTCGACCTGCAGGCCGTCGACCTCGATCACCGGCTCGCCCGGGTCGGGCTGGGCGCGGCGCAACGCGGCCTGAAGCCGGGCGACGAGCTCGCGAGGGCTGAACGGCTTCGTGATGTAGTCGTCGGCACCGGCCTCGAGCGCCTGCACCTTGCGGTCCTCGTCGCCCACCGCGGAGAGCACGAGGATCGGCATGCTGCTCCACTCGCGTATGGAGCGGCACAGCTCGACGCCGTCGCCGTCGGGCAGGACGAGATCGAGGATCGCTGCCTCGGGGCGGCCGAAGGTCGCCACCTTCAGCGCCTCGGCAACCGTCTGCGCCGCGAGCGGCTCGAAGCCGGCCTCGCGCAGAACGATCTTCAGCGCCCGGACGATGGGCAGCTCGTCGTCGCAGACGAGCACCCTCGGACCGCTCAAGGCGGGGTCACCGGATCCGGCGCCTGCGCGATGCGCACGCCTCCAGGGTACTTGCGGGTGTCAGCC
>JAXDHL010000671.1:0-2999 GCA_034664525.1 Solirubrobacteraceae bacterium | reverse complement strand
GCCGGCGCTGGCGGCCGCCGTCGCCGGGCCCGAGGTCGAGTACCGCGTCGCGCTGCCGGGTGAGGGCGCCGACGCCGAGGTCTTCTTCTCCGACCTGTCGCACGAATACGTGACGATCAACGCGGACTACACCACGTGATGCGCGACGTCTCCACGCTGCTCGAGGCGCTGCCGTACATTCGCGAGTTCCACGGCAAGACGGTGGTCATCAAGTACGGCGGGGCGGCGATGACCGACGCGGAGCTGCGCGAGGACTTCGCGCGCGACGTCGTGCTGCTCAAGTACGTCGGCCTGAACCCGGTCGTCGTCCACGGCGGCGGCCCGGAGATCACCCGCTACATGGAGGCGCTCGACCTGCCGGTCGAGTTCGTCTCCGGTCTGCGGGTGTCGGACGCGAAGACGGTCGAGATCGCGAAGATGGTCCTGGTCGGCAAGGTCAACAAGGACATCGTCCTGCGCATCAACCGCCACGGGCAGCCGGCGGTCGGCCTGTGCGGCGACGACGGCCTGCTGTTCCGCGTGTCGACCATGACCGCGCCCGGCGGCGAGGACATCGGCTACGTGGGCCGCATCGAGCGCGTGCAGACCGGCGTGATCACCCACATCGCCGAGGACTACATCCCGGTCATCGCGTCCGTCGGCGCCGACCGCGAGGGCCGCTCGCACAACGTCAACGCCGACGAGGCCGCCGGGGCGGTGGCTCGCGCGCTCGGCGCCTACAAGGTGATCTTCCTGACCGACGTCGCGGGCTGGCTGAGCGATCCGGCCGATCCGGGATCGCTCGTGTCCGAGACGACCGCCGACCAGGTCGAGACGGCGCTGGACGGCGTCGGCGGCGGCATGCGGCCGAAGCTCGAGGCGTGCCTGAACGCGATCCACGGCGGCGTCTCCAACGCGCACATCGTCGACGGGCGGGTGCCGCACTCGCTGCTGCTCGAGCTGTTCACGGACGCCGGGCAGGGGACCAAGATCCGGCCGGCGCGATGAGGGTCGACTTCGGCGACACCGCGCTGCTCGGCAACTACGCGCGCTATCCGGTCGAGTTCGTCTCCGGCCGCGGCAGCACGCTCGTCGACGCCGCCGGCGACGAGTACCTCGACCTGCTGGCCGGGATCGCGGTCTGCAACACCGGCCACTGCCATCCGCGCGTCGTCGCCGCGGTGCAGGAGCAGGCGGCGCGGCTGATGCACGTCTCGAACCTCTTCTTCACGTCGGGCAACGTGCGCCTGGCGGCGCGTCTGAGCGCGGCGTCGCTCGGCGGCAAGGTCTTCTTCTGCAACTCGGGCGCCGAGGCCAACGAGGCGGCGCTCAAGCTCGCCCGCAAGCGCCGCCGCGGCGGCGGGTTCCTGGTCGCGCACGGCGGCTTCCACGGTCGCACCTACGGCGCGCTGAGCGCGACGCCGCAGGAGGCCAAGCAGGCGCCGTTCGGGCCGCTCGTCCCGGGCTTCACCGCGCTGCCCGCCGACGCGATCGCCGGCGCCGTGACCGAGCAGACCGCCGCGGTCGTGCTCGAGGTCGTCCAGGGCGAGTCGGGCGTCAACCCGATCGCCCACGACGAGCTGCGCCGGATCCGCGAGGCCTGCACTGCGCAGGGCGCGCTGCTGATCCTCGACGAGGTCCAGACCGGCATGGGTCGGACCGGCACGCTGTGGGCCTACCAGCAGACCGGCGTCACGCCCGACGTGATCACGATCGCCAAGGGACTCGGCGGCGGCTTCCCGATCGGCGCCCTGGTCACGACGCCCGAGCTCGCGGACGTCTTCGAGCCCGGCGATCACGGGTCGACGTTCGCCGGCAACCCGCTCGCGAGTGCGGCCGCCAACGCCGCGCTCGACGTGCTCGACGACCCCGACCTGCTGGCCGCCGTGCGCGACCGCGGCGAGCACCTGCAGGAGGGGTTGCGCGAGCTGCCCGGGATCCGCTCCGTGCGCGGCGTCGGCCTGATGGTGGCCGCAGAGCTCGCCGACGAGTTGGCGCCCGACGTCGCACGCCGGGCGCTGCTCGAGCAGCGGCTGATCATCAACGCGACCGGCCCCGGCACGCTGCGGTTCGTCCCGCCGCTCGTGATCACCGAGAGCGAGATCGACGAGGCGCTGGGCCGCCTGGGCGCGCTGCTCTCGCAGCGCGCCTGACGGCTGCCGAGCCGGTCAGATCGAGATCCGCGGGGCGCGGTGCGGCAGCACCGTGCGGTGGCTGGCCTTGCGCGCCGCGCCGGTGGCGAGCAGGACGCCGAACGGCAGCGCGATGATCGTCCACGGGACGCTGCTGCCGCCGCCGGTGTCGGCGGGCGCGGCCGGCGGGAGGGCCAGGTCGCCGCTGGTGACGGGCGCCGGGTCGACCGGCTGGTGCCCGTTGATCGCGTGCAGCTGAGCGGGCGTGAGGTCCGCCGTCGCCGCCGGGTGCGATCCGACGACGTCGACCGCCGGGCGGGCGAGCGCCGCGGGCACGGCGGCGAGGGATGCAGCGGCGACGAGCGCGACGGTGGTGGTGTGGATGCTGCGACGCATGGTGGGCCTCCAGAGCCGGTGGTGGGATGGCCCGATACTCGTCGGCCGTCGCGCCCGCGACGACGTCCTCGGTCACGCTCGCTCGGGTAATCGGTCACGTTGCGGCGCGGCGGCGCAGCACGTCGACCTGCGCGATCTCGATGCTGCCGCGCTGCGTGCGCACCGCGCCGAGCGAGCGCAGCACCGCCAGCGCCTTGGTCACCGCCTCGCGCGACGCGCCGGTCCAGGCGGCGAGCTCGTCGTGCGTGATGGCGACCGGCCCGCCGCCGCCGCGGCCGTCGAGCTCGAGCAGCCGCCGCGCGACCCGGGCGACGACGTCGAGCGCGGCCAGCTCCCGCCGCTGCGCATCGGCGACCTCGAGGCGCTCGATCACGCCGTCGAGCACGACCAGCGCCGCGCCCGGCACGCTGCGCAGGAAGCGCCGGAAGTCGCCGGCCGCCACCGCGAGCGCGTCGACGTCGGTGCGCGCCGTCAGCGTGGCCGACCGCCGCG
>JAXDHL010000670.1:0-4229 GCA_034664525.1 Solirubrobacteraceae bacterium | reverse complement strand
CGACCGGGCCGCGGCCCTCGCGCGTCGCGCGCCAGATCCGCAACGAGCTGTGGTCGGCGTGGCTGCGGCGCCCCGCGCCGGCGGCGCTGCTGGTCACGCTGCACGTCGTCCGCGCGTCGCTGGGGCGGCCCGGCGACCTCGCGCGCGGGCTCGCCCAAGCGCTCGCGGGCGCGACCTGGGTGGCGCGCGAGCGCCGGCTGCTGCCCGCGTCCGTCGAGCGCTCGGTGCGGCTGCTCAGCGACGGACCAGCTTGAAGAAGGTGCTGTCCTCGCCGCCGGCCTTGCGCTGCTGGTACATGAACGCCAGGCCTTCCTTGTCGAACTTCTCGAACCACTCGTCCCACGGGATGGGGTCGATCTGCTCCTCGCCGGCGCCGCCGGGGAAGTCGATGCGCAGGATGCCCGGGTCGCCGTCGCCACCGGTGCCCCTGACCGCTGCGGGCTTGCCGCCGTGCTCCTCCACCCAGCGGCGGATCTCGTCGTGATCGGTTGTCGTGCGGGTCTCGCTCGACGTGCCTTGTGTCTGGCTGGCCATGCGCTCTCCGCTAGGACGCGTCGGCAGGGGCTCAAGCGCGGGGACGGGGACGGGGAGCGATCCCCACCTGTGCGTGGGGCGTCTGCCACGCGCGAAGATGGCGAACCGACCTCATGACGCCGCCGGGGACCGGCGCCACGGTGGCCCCTTCCGACGACGAAAGGTGTGGACCATGTGGCGCTGGATCCGGAGCTGGCCGCCGTGGCTGTGGCTGCCCGTCTACGTCGGCAGCCTCTTCGTGATCATGGCGAGCCAGAAGCCCTGGCTGGCGGCGATCGCCGCCGTGCTGATCCTCGCGGCATTCGCCGAGGCGGTCCGCATCGCGCTGCGGCGCGAGCCCGGCCAGGAGCGGCCGGCGTGGGCCGTGTGGGCGCTCGCCGGTGTGGGCGTCTTCTACCTGCTCTGCGGCGTCGCCGCGCTGACGGCGGGCTGGCAGTATGGGATCGCGGGGCTGTTCGCGGGCATCGTGCCGGCAACGGCCGTCGCCGTGATCGTCGCCACGGCCCGCCGGGGGACGCGTGGGGACGATCGCCGGCCGACGCTCGGCCTGGACGACCGGTCGCCGCTCGGCTCCACGTCGGAGCACTCGGACGCGGAGGGCGACCCGGTCGCCGAGTCGCGAGCCCGCAGGCGCCGCGCTCAGGACGCGCTGCGCGGGACCTCGACGAGGTCGTAGCGCAGGGCGAACAGCAGCGCCTGCAGCTGCGAGTGCGTTCCGAGCTTGGTCAGGATGTTGGAGACGTGATTGCGCAGCGTGCGCACGGAGATGTGTAGCCGCTCGGCCGATCCCTGGCTGTCGAGGCCCTCGGCGAGCAGTTGCAGGACCTCGAGCTCCCGGGGCGTGAGCGAGTCGATCGCCCGGCGGTCGTCGTACTCCCGCTCGCGCTCGCGGCCGGCGACCCGCAGCAGCTCGACGACCTCCTCGAGCGGGACCAGCGTCTCGCCGTTGCGGACGCGCCGGACCGCCGAGACGACATCAACCAGGTGCACGTCCTTGCTGAGTGTCCCGGCCGCCCCGCGCTGGATGGCGCGCGCCATCGCCGACCGGTCGAGGTGGGCGCTGAGCACGATCGCCTGCGCCTCGGGGCTGCGCTGGCGGAGCTCCGGGATGAGGTCGGAGCCCTCCCCGTCGGGGAGCCCGAGATCGATGATCGCGACGTCGACGCCGGTCAGCAGTCCCCGTGCCTGCTCGAGCGACGCCGCCTGCTCGACCACCGCGACGTCGGGCTCGCGCTCGAATGCCGCGGCCATCGACTCCCGCACGGCCGAGTGGTCCTCGACGAGCAGGACGCGCAGCGCCTCGCCACGCGGCTCGATCGCCTCGAGCGGCACCTCGAGCCGCAGCGACGTGCCCCCGCCCGGGAGGGCGGTGAGCTCGATGCACGCGCCCAGCAGCGCCGCGCGATCGCGCATACCCGCGAGGCCGTCGCCTGCGCCGCCAGGCGGGGGCCCGTCGTCGCGCAGCTCGGCCCGCAGACGGCCGTCGGCCACCCACACGTGGAGCGTGATGCGCGGCGCGCCGGAACGGCGCCGGGCATTCGTGAGCGCCTCGCCGAGGATGCGCAGGATCTCGCTGGCCGTCTCGCCCACTGCCTGGCCCGGCAGACCGTCGGTCCGGAGCTCGATCTCGCCGGCGGCCATCATGCGGCGGTGCACCGCGACCAGCTCCTGCAGCCGGTCGCTCAGCGGCCATGCGCGGTGCGAGCTGACCCGCAGGTCGTGGATGGCGCTGCGCAGCCGGTCGCCGATCCGCTGCAGCGCGTCGGCGAGTGACCCGTCGCCGGCGCCGGCATCGGCGACGGCGCACCCCTGCGCGCGCGTCAGTGCCCAGCCGAGGTCGTGGAGGACGTCGTCGTTCAGGGCACGGGCGATCCGCCAGCGCTCGGCGTCGCGGACCTCGTCGAGCTTGTGCGCAGCCTCGGAGCGCTCGATCGCGCCGTGGAGGACGTGGGCGACCACCCGCAGGAAGTCGGTGTCCTCCTGCGTGAAGCTGCGACGTTCCATCGCGTACGCGACGAGCGAGCCGAACGCCTCGTCGGGGCCGGCGACGCGCACCGCCACCGCGCTCGCCGGCTCGGGTCCGGGCCCGAACGGTGCCGGCCCGAACCGCGGGTCCTGCGCGAGGTCGTCGGACACCATCGGATCGCCGCCCGGGCCGCCGACGGTCCCCATCGGCTGCCCGACGGCTCCCGGCGGCCATCCCACGCCCGCGCGCAGCACGAGCCGCCGCCGGCCGGGCAGGATCTCGGCCACGGCGGCCAGCGGGGTGCCGAGGCCGGCCGACACGATCCAGGCCGCCTCGTGGAGCAGGTCCTGCAACGGGCCGCCGTCCAGGGCGCGGGCGCCGAACTCGGCGAGCAGCCGCTGCCGGCGCGCGCCGGGGTCGTGCTCGAGCGGCTCGACCCGCCGCCGCGACTCACGGGGGGAGGAGCCGTCTCGGATAGGCCAACCAGGCGTCTTCCGCGAGACCCGGCCGGAGGATCGCCGGTCAGGCGGTCGCCGGCTCCACCGCGCGCGGGCCATCGTGGATCTTTCGGTGCGGGTTCTCGAGGTTGGCGGCGCGCACGGCCTCGATGTCGCCGTGGAAGTCGCCCTTGCCCGTCGGGTCGGTCAGCGCCAGGGACGTGAACTCGTTCACCGCCAGCGCCACGTGCGGGACCCACTCGCGCGGGCCCTTCTTCCACTGGCCGGTCACGAACGGCGTCGCGGCCAGCGCGAGCGCTCCCACGGCGTCGATCATCAAGTGGCCCTTGAACGGGATCGCCTTGATCACCCCGAGCGGGTAGTCGGTCAGCATGCTGTAGCCCGCGTGGACCGCCGCCGACGTGCGGATCTGCCGTTCCGAGCGGGTGCCGGAGATCCCGGCCAGCCGCGGGAACCCGGTGAAGAGGAACGCCGCGGCGCTGTAGTCGATGACGCCGTGCAGCGTCTGGTCGATCGGCTTGGGAGGAAAGGGCATCTCGGGTCCTTTCAGGGCTTGAGGACGACCTTCACGCACTCGTCCTGCTTGTGCTTGAAGGTCTCGTAGCCGTCGGGCGCCTTCCCGAGCTCCATGCGGTGGGTGACGACGAAGCTCGGGTCGATGTGGCCGGCGCGGATGTGCTCGTAGAGCGGCTTCATGTAGCGCTGGACGTGGCATTGTCCGGTCTTGATGGTCAGCCCCTTGTTCATCAGCGCGCCGGTGGGGAACTTGTCCATCAGCCCGCCGTAGACGCCGATGATCGAGACGATGCCGCCCGGCCGGCAGGCGAGGATCGCGTCCCGCAGCGCCGGTCCGCGGTCGGTCTCGGACCGAACCGCCTGCTTGACCCGCTCGGCGGTGTTCAGCACGCCGTGTCCGTGCGTAGCCTCCATGCCGACGGCGTCGATGACCGCGTCCGGACCGCGCCCGCCGGTCAGCTCCTTGAGCTGCTCGACGATGTCCGGGTCGCGCGAGACGTCGATGATGTCGGTGGCACCGGCCTTCCGGCGCGCCATTTCCAGGCGGTAGTCGTACTGGTCGATCGCGATCACCTGCTCGGCGCCGAGCATGACGGCGCCGGCGATCGCGAACTGGCCGACCGGGCCTGCGCCGAAGACGGCGATCGACTCGCCGCCCTTGATCTCGCAGAACTCCGCGCCCATGTACCCCGTCGGCAGGATGTCCGACAGGAACAGCACCTGCTCGTCGAGGAGGTCGTCCTCGATCTTGAACG
>JAXDHL010000669.1:0-2602 GCA_034664525.1 Solirubrobacteraceae bacterium | reverse complement strand
TCATCGCCGAGACGCTGATGCAGGCGCCGCCGCCACCGTCCCGGCCCGCGCCGCCGCGGCCGGCGCCGCGCCGCCCGACGCCGGACCTCGGCAGCTTCGCGGGCGCCGGCGGCGACGAGGATCCCGGCCTGGCCGCGCTGCTCGCCGCCGACCCGGGCCGTGACGGCGACGTGGCGCGCCCGCCGGCGCCGTCGAACCCGGCCTCCCGGGCGCTCGACCGCCGTGCCGAGACCGAGCTGGCCTACCTGGCGCTGTGTGTGGCGCTGCCGGCCGCCGGCGCCCGGCGGCTGGCCGACGCCGACCTCGAGCGGCTCTTCTCGGGAGCGGTGGTGCGCCGCGCGGCCGAGCACCTGCGCACGCACGCCGAGTCGCCGTCGTCCGGCCTGCCGCGGGAGGACGACGCCCTGGCCGGCCTGATCGCCGAGCTCGTCCTGCGCGCGGGCGCCCACGAGTCGCCCGATCCGGCCGACCTCGACCGCGCGGGCCTGATGCTCGAGCTCGCCCGGCTCGACCGCGACATCGCTGCCGCCCGCGCCGCCCAGTCACCGCTGTCCGACCTCGCGGCGGAGCGCCAGCGCGTTCTTGGGGAGATCCGGAAAGTCGCGCACTAGCAGCACCTTTCCGTCCGACACACGAACTAGTGTTCGCGTCATGGAGCGGGAATGGCTGGAAGCACGGTTGGCGGAGGGACGGTCGATCCAGTCGATCGCGGACGAGGCCGGGAAGGGCGCCTCGACGGTCGGCTACTGGATCAACAAGCACGGCCTCGTGGCCGTGGGTCGGGCGAGACACAGCGCTCGAGGAGGCATCGACGAAGCGTCGTTGCGCGAGCTCGTGGAGGCGGGTCTTTCCATCCGGCAGATCGCCGAGCGACTCGACCGCAGCTACAGCGCCGTTCGGTACTGGCTGGTGCGGCACGGGCTCGCGACGGCCGTGCCGGACCGGCGGCTGCCCGACTATCTCTGGTGCGACGTCCACGACGTTGCGCTGCGCCTGTATGAGGGCTGCCGGTTCCGCTGCCCGAGGTGCGTCAGCGAGGCGGTGTCGGAGGGTCGGCGACGAAACAAGGCGCTGCTGGTCGCCGAGGCGGGCGGCCGGTGCGTCATCTGCGGCTATGACCGCTGCAACGCCGCGCTGGAGTTCCACCACCTCGATCCGGCGCAGAAGCGGTTCTCGATCAGCCTCAACGGCGCAACCCGGTCGATCGCCGCGCTGCGGACGGAGGCGGCCAAGTGCGTGCTGCTGTGCAGTACCTGTCACAAGGAGGTGGAGGCCGGGGTCACTCAGCTACCCTTTCGGCCGGTTGCCCCCGATGGTGGGTAGCTCAGGTGCCGTTGGGAGGTAGCTCAATCGGCAGAGCTCTCGACTGTTAATCGAGTGGTTGTGGGTTCGAGTCCCACCCTCCCAGTAAGCGTTTCCCGGCTCGCCTCAGGGATTCCGTCCTGCGGCCGAGCCGGCCGGTCGCGCTCTCACGGACCGACGGCATCGCTTGCGGGACGGTCGGCGCGTCCTATGACTGAAGGCGAACCTCACGTCAGGAGCGTCGCCATGAGCAACCCCGTCCTCGCTGCCGCGGAGCCGAATGAGGCGGATCACGCTGCCGTACGGTTCGGCGCCCTGATCGCCCGGATTGCCCGTGCGCGCTTGGAGGTGGTGATCGTCGATGTGGAGATCTCGCCCGTACTGGGCATCTCGGCGAACTACCAGGATCAGCCCTACGGCCTCGCCCAGGCCCAACGAGAGCCCGGCGGGTGTACGGCGATGCTCGAGGACGTCGAGGCGGAGCTGGTGGCGGCCGGCGTGAAGGTGGACTGCCTGCGGATGCCGGCCGCGAGTGCCGCCGGCGCCCTGCAGACCGCCGCGGAACGGGAGGACGCGGGACTGCTCGTGATCGGATCTGCCCCGGGTGGCACCCACGGCCGGGTCGTGTCGGGGTCGACCGCCGACCGGCTCTTCGCCGGCTCGCCGTGTCCCGTGGCGATCGTCCCCCTGGGTTGGGACTCGTCCTCCGGTCCGCCGCGGACGATCGGCGTCGCCTACGTCGACACCGAAGAAGGGCGCGGCGCTCTGCGCGCGGCCGTCACGCTCGCCCGCTGGCTGGAGGCCCGGCTGCACGTGGTGACGGTGATCGAGGACCCGGGGGAGCGCGCCGCGGCCGAGCAGCACCTGCAACGGGTCGCCTCGCAGTTCGGCGTAGGCGTCGAGTGCTCCGTCCACGTCCTCACCGGGGACCCGGCCGACAAGTTGATCGCGGAATCCGGTGGGCTCGACGTGCTCGTCTGCGGGTCGCGCGGCTACGGGCCGATACGCGCCGTCCTGCTCGGGAGCGTCTCGCATCGCGTCGTCCGCGGCGCGCAGTGCCCGGTGATCGTGGTGCCGCGAGGCCTGCAAGCCCCGCTCGACGATCTCGTCGGGGCCGCGGCCCGGGTTGGCGCGCACTCCTGACAACGGGAGGGCTGGCCGGCGCCTACTCCTCCGGTGACGGACGGACGGTCAGATCGGCCGGCAGCCAGCGGGGACCGCGCGACATGGCGTGCGGCACGGCGCACCGCGCCCACCCGGAGGCGGGCGCGATGCGCTTCCCCCTAGTCGTCCCGCACAG
>JAXDHL010000668.1:0-4451 GCA_034664525.1 Solirubrobacteraceae bacterium | reverse complement strand
TCTTCATCATCCCGAGCGAGTTCTCGCAGGCGCTCAGCGGCCTCGGCAGCGCCGTCAGCCGCTTCGGGCCGGCCCCGCCGCCGCGGCCCCGCAGCGTCAACGCGGGCGCCGACGACGCCGCGGCCGCTGCGCGCGCGGACTCCGACGCCGCCGCCGCGGCCGCCCGCGAGGCGACCGCCGCCGTCGAGGCCTCCGAGCCGGGCTTCGGGCATCTCGGCAGCCCGCCGCCGGCGGCCACCACCGAGGACGGCACGCCGCCGCCCGAGCCCTAGGCCGTCCGGGACATCCGCTCGAGCGTCGCGCCGAGCTGGAGCGTGATGATCCGCGCCCGGCCGATCTCGAAGCGGCTGAACGGCCGGCCGGCGCGCGAGTAGGCCTCGAACAGCCCGATCGCCCGGCCGGCGCAGCAGACGGGCAGCATCAGCATCGACCGGTAGCCGAGGTCGCGCAGCAGCCGGACCTCCTCGGGGTCGGCGTCGGGGTCGTTGACGAGGATCTGGACCGAGTCCTGCTCGCGCAGCAGCCGGGCGGTCGCGGGGAAATCGGTGATCACGTGGCGGACGTCGAGGCGGTCCGGGCCGCTGGCGCCGACGACGACGAGCTCCGGGCCGTCGACCACCGAGAGCGTGATGTCGTCCGCGCCGAGCTCCTCCTGGATCGCCCCGACCGCCTCGGCGACGTCGCCGTAGGTCGTGGCCTCCGACAGCCGCCAGGCCAGCCACTGCAGCCGGCCGTCGTGGCCGAGCGCGTCGCGGTCCGGGTGGGTGGCGCCGGTGACCGACGCGGTCAGCGAGGTGGTGCAGGTGCGGGCGGCGTCGGGGTCGATGCCCATCCACGGCTTCGTCGGGCGTCCGGTGGCGTGGCCCTGGGCGTAGGTGACGTCGAGCTCGGCCAGGCACTCGAGGTCCTCCAGCGTCTCGACGCCCTCCGCGCAGACGACGGCTCCGAGCTCGCGGGCGTAGCGGACCATCGACTCGACGAGGGCGGTCTTGGCGCGGTCGGCGTTCACGCGCTGGACGAGCGCGCGGTCGAGCTTGAGCACATCCGGGGCCGCCCACATCAGCTCGCGCAGGCCGGCGTAGTCCGACCCGGCGAGGTCGACCGCGAGCCGCCCGCCGCGGGCGTGGACGTCCGCACGGGCGGCACGCAGGATCTCGTCGGACGGGGTCGCACCGTGGCCGGTGAGCTCGATCACGACGCCGTCCAGGCGGGCGGGGAGGACGGCCTGAACGTCGGCGCTGACCAGCCCGGACGCGGAGACGTTCAGCGCCAGGAACGCGCCGTAGGGGCGCCGGGGGACGGCGAGCGCGGCCGCTGCCGCGTGCGCCTCCAGGCGCAGGCCCATGCCGTGGCGGTGGGCGTCCTCGAACCAGTCGGAGACGTTGCGGCGCTGGCCGCGGGCGAAGCGCGCGAGCGCCTCGTAGCCGGCGACGAGGCCGGTGCGCAGGTCGACGATCGGCTGGAAGACGGGGGTCAGCTCGTCGCGCTCGATGACCGCCGCGATGTCGTCGCGGGTGCGCGCGGCCAGGGGGCTCCGAGCGATGCCCATGGGGTCACTCATCGGCGGCCGAACGCCTAGTCTTGACCCTCCATGTTCGACTCTCTCTCCGAGAAGCTCCAGGGCGCGCTCGAAGGCGTGCGCCAGCGTGGCGCGCTGACCGACGACGACATCGCGAAGGCGATGCGCGAGATCCGCCTGGCGCTGCTCGAGGCGGACGTCAACTTCAAGGTCGTCAAGCAGTTCACGAGCGCCGTCAAGGAGCGCGCGACCGGCGCCGAGGTGGCGAAGTCGCTCAACCCCGGCCAGCAGGTCGTCAAGATCGTCAACGAGGAGCTGACGGCGCTGATGGGCGGCCAGTCGGCCGGCATCACGTTCTCGCCGCGGCCGCCGACGGTCATCCTGATGGCCGGCCTCCAGGGCTCGGGCAAGACGACCGCCACGGCGAAGCTCGCCAAGTACCTGTCCGAGCAGAAGGGCTCGAGCGTCGCCGTCGCCGCCTGCGACGTCTATCGCCCGGCCGCGGTCGAGCAGCTGGTCAAGGTCGGCGGCCAGGCCGGCGCCACCGTCTACGAGCAGGGCACCGACGCGAACCCGGTCGAGATCGCCCGCTGGGCGCGCGAGCAGGCGATGCGCGACGGCAAGGACGTCCTGATCGTCGACACCTCGGGGCGCCTGCACGTCGACCAGGCGCTGATGCAGGAGCTGGCCGACATCAAGAAGGCGGTCAAGCCGCACACCGTGCTGCTGGTCGTCGACGCGATGACCGGCCAGGACGCCGTCAACGTCGCCGAGCAGTTCGCCGAGGTCGCGCAGTTCGACGGCGTGGTGATGTCCAAGCTCGACGGCGACGCCCGCGGCGGCGCCGCCCTGTCGGTGAAGGCGGTCACGGGCAAGCCGATCCTGTTCGCCTCCACGGGCGAGAAGCTCGGCGACTTCGAGGCCTTCCACCCCGACCGCATGGCGCAGCGGATCCTCGGCATGGGCGACGTGCTGTCGTTCATCGAGAAGGCCGAGAAGCAGGTCGACGAGGACGACGCCAAGCGCATGGAGGCCAAGCTCCGGCGCAACGAGTTCGATCTCGACGACTTCCTGTCGCAGCTCAAGAAGATCCGCAAGATGGGGCCGCTGACGTCGCTGCTGGGGATGCTGCCCGGCCTGGCCGGCCACCAGCTCTCCAAGGTCAAGGTCGACGAGAGGGAGTTCGACCGGATCGAGGCGATCATTTTGTCGATGACGCTCGAGGAGCGCCGCAAGCCGGACATCATCAAGGGCCGCCGGCGCCAGCGCATCGCGGCCGGCTCGGGGACCAGCGTCCAGCAGGTCAACCAGCTCGTCAAGCAGTTCGGCGAGATGCGGAAGATGATGCGCGGGCTCTCGCAGGGCAAGATGCCCGACATCGGCGCGATGATGCGCCAGGGCGGGCGCTAGTGGTCACGACGAGCCGCTAGGCTCCTCGGCAACTATGGCCGTTGCAATGAGACTGACCCGCGTGGGCGGGCGCAAGGACCCGGTTTGGCGGGTCGTCGTGGCCGACAGGCGCTCCCCGCGCGACGGCCGCTTCATCGAGACGATCGGGCGCTACAACGCGCAGACCGAGCCGTCGACCATCGTGCTCGACGAGGATCGCGTGCGCTTCTGGCTGGACCGCGGTGCGCAGCCGTCGGACACGGTCAAGAAGCTGCTCCGCACCCAGGGCATCGCCTAATCTCACCCGCCACCCCCGCCGCCATGCCGCGCGACCTGCTCGAGTACCTCGCGAAGGCGCTCGTCGATCACCCCGAGAAGGTGAAGGTCGAGTCCTTCGAGGAGGACGACGGCGCGCTGGTGCTCGAACTCTCCCTCGACGATGATGACTACGGGCACGTCATCGGCCGGGGCGGACGGACCGCGCAAGCGCTCCGCACCGTCGTCAAGGCCGCCGGCTCCCGCCAGGACAAGCGCGTCCTCGTCGACATCGTCGACTGACGCGACCGTCGAGGCGGGCCGCGTCGGGCGCCCGCACGGCCTCGACGGCAGCTTCTATGTGATCCGGCCCGAGCCGGACCTCCTGTCGCTCGAGGTGCCGGTCGTCGTCGCCGGCGTGCAGCGCACGCTCGTGCGCCGCTCCGGCACCGACGCCAAGCCGCTGCTGCGGCTCGACGGCGTCGACACCCGGGCCGCCGCCGACGCGCTGCGCGGCGAGCCGATCCTCGTCGCGCGCTCGTACGCGCCGCAGCTCGAGCAGGACGAGTGGTGGGCCGAGGACCTCGTCGGCCTGCGGGTCACCGACGGCGACCGGGCGGTCGGGACGGTCGAGCGCGTGCTCTCGCTCCCGTCGTGCGACGTGCTCGTGGTCGGCGAGCTGCTCGTGCCGCTGATCGGCGACGCGGTCCGCGACGTGGACCTGGAGGCCGGCCGTGTCGACGTCGACCTGGCGTTCCTGGATGCAGGCTGACGTCTTCACCCTGTTCCCGTCGTCGTTCGACTGGTTCCTCGACCAGCGCCACGTCCGCAACGCCGTCGCCCTCGGGTCCTCGGTCGAGGCCGTCGACTACCGCGAGTCGACGACGCTGTCCGGGCGCTCGGTCGACGACACGCCATTCGGCGGCGGCGCCGGGATGGTCCTGCGCGTGGACGTCGTGGACTGGGCGCTGCAGGCGCGCTACGGGGTCGACCCCGTCGACCTGCGCAAGCAGCGGCGGGTGATCGCGCTGTCCCCCGGCGGGCGGGTCCTGGACGAGGACCTCGTCACCGAGCTGGCCGCCGAGGACTCGCTGACGCTGCTGTGCGGGCGCTACGAGGGCTTCGACGAGCGGATCCTCGAGCACTTCTGCACCGACGTCGTCTCGATCGGCCGCTACGTGCTGGCGGGCGGCGAGCTGGCGGCGATGGTCACGCTCGACGCCGTGCTGCGCAAGCTCCCGGGTGCGCTCGGGGACGAGCTGTCCGCGCACGAGGAGTCGTTCTCCGC
>JAXDHL010000667.1:0-6900 GCA_034664525.1 Solirubrobacteraceae bacterium | reverse complement strand
TCTAGAGCCGGTCGAGGCCGTTGGGGAGCAGCCACCGGCGGTCGGGCAGCCGGCGCACGGTCCCGTCGTCGACGAGCCGGCTGACCGCGGCGGTGAGGCTCGGCCGCCGCGCGCCGACGAGCGCGCTGAGCACGGTGTGCGAGAGGAACGACGGGAGCACGACGCCGTCGGCGGTCACCCGCCCCCAGCGCTCGGCGAGCGACGGGAAGAGGATCCGCAGCCGGTCGTCGATCGCGACGAGCTGGGCGAGCACCACCTGTCCGGCGAGCGCGCCGGCGCGCCGCAGCGCGGTGTCGGCGAGCGCGATCGTGATCTCGGGCTCGGCGGCGGCGCCCAGCATCACCCGGTCGTCGAGGACGGCGACCCGGCCGGGGACGAGCACGCGGTGGCGGGTCGCGAACGGCGGTTCGCCCGGGTCCACGGGCACGAGGTCTCCGGCCCCGAGCAGGTCGGCGCCCTCGCGGCCGCGCACGATGACCGTGTGCAGGAGCGCGCCCTCGACGATCAGCAACGACGGGCGGCGGCCCGCGCGGGCCCCGTTCGCCGGCTCCCACCCGGCGCGCCGCATCGGCAGCACCCGCGCGAGCGGCCCCTCGGAGTCCAGCCCGAGCACCTCACCCACGTGCACGAGTGACGACTCGAATGTCCGTCTCTCGACCGTCAACGCCATGCCGGTCGCATGCCCGCAGGGCGAGAGCACTAGCGGCGCGACGTTGGTTTGCTACCTACGCCTTATTCAGGAGTTTGGTTCGTGCAGGAGAAAACCGGCGGCATCGAGGACGCCGCGGTCGCGGAGACGGCATAACCGCGTGCGCCGGTCGCCGTCCAGCTCGGCTCGCCAGACCGCGACGGCGGCGGTGTTCGGCAGCTCCTCCAGGCCGTTCTCGCGCGGCTCGTCCACGGCCTGGCGCAGCCAGGCGAGATCGTCGGCCAGGCGACGCCCGCCGGTGGCGGGCACGGCGTCGGCCGGCGCCCGCTCGGCCCGGCGCTCGCGGATGCCGGCCGGGCACTCGAGCGCCTTGCCGAGCGCGGTCCGCCAGTCCGGGGAGGGGGCGATGAGCTCCAAGAGGGCCATTGCTCAGGTTCTTAGCCGATTGCCGGCCGCGACAAACGCGGTCACGTCCACGGTCCGACCCAACCGCACCGCGTCGAGGAACGCGCGGTCGTGGGAGACCACGACGAGTGCGCCGTCGAAGTGCTCCAGCGCGGCCTCGAGTTGCTCGATCGCGTCCAGGTCCAGGTGATTCGTGGGCTCGTCCAGCACCAGGCAGGTCACCTCGGTGCCGGAGAGCAGCGCGAGCAGCGCCCGCGTGCGCTCGCCCGGCGACAGCTCGCCGGCCGGGCGCTCGACCTCCGCGGCCAGCAGGCCGAACTTCGCCAGCGCGCTGCGGGCCTCGGACTCCCCCATCCCCGTCCGGGCGCGGAAGACCTCGGCCAGTGGGCGATCGCCGGCGAGCGCGCTGCGCAGCTGGTCGAGCTCGCCGATGCGCTGTCCCGGCCCGACGTAGCGCTCGCCGGCCGCCAGCGGCAGCCCGCCGAGTGCGGCCTGCAGCAGCGAGGTCTTGCCGGCACCGTTCGGGCCCACCAGCGCGACCCGCTCGCGGGCGCCGACCTCGAAGTCGAGCGGGCCGAGCCGGAAGTCGCCGCGCTCGATGACCGCGTCCGCGAGGCGCAGCACGACGTCCCCGCCGCGCCCGGCGGCGGCCAGCCGCAGCCGGAGCTCCCACGGCTCGAACGGCTTCTCGACGCGGCCGGTGCGCTCGAGCCGCTCGAGCCGGCGGGCGGCGCCGCCGGTCTTGCCCGCCAGGTTCTGGGCGCCCTCGGCGGCCCCGCGCCGGGCCAGCTTGTCCTTGCTGAAGTCCTTCTTGGCGCGCTTCGCGCCCGACTCGGACCAGATGCGCGTGCGCTGGGCCGACTCGCGCAGGCGGTCGCGCTCGGCGACGTAGCCGTCGAACGCCGCGCGCGCGTTGCCGGCGGCGACGGCGCGCGCCCCCAGATAGGCCTCGTAGCCGCCCTGGTAGACAGCGGCGGTGCGGGTTCCCGGCTCGAGTTCGACGATCGTGTCGGCGCAGCGGGCGAGGAACGCGCGGTCGTGGGAGACCGCGACGACGGCCGCGTCCGTGCTCGTCACGAAGCGCTCGAGCACCTCGAGGCCGGCGAAGTCGAGGTTGTTGGTGGGCTCGTCGAGCAGGAAGACGTCGAAGCGCGCGACCAGCAGCGCGGCCAGCCCGGCGCGCGCGGCGTTGCCGCCGCTGAGCGTGGCCACCGGCCGGTGGAGCGCCTCTGGCGGCAGGCCGACGTGGCGCACCGCGGTCTCGGCGCGGGCGGCGTGGTCGTCGCCGCCGAGGTGCAAGAAGCGCTCGAGCGCGTCGGAGTAGGCCTGCGCCGTGGCCTGCTCGCCGTCGCCGAGCCGGGCGGCCAGCGCGTCCATGTGCGCCTCGGCCGCCTGGACGCCGGTGCGGCGGGCCAGGTAGGCGCCCAGGGTCTCGCCGGGCGCCGCGTCAGTCTCCTGCGGCATCCGCCCGACCTCGAGCGCCGCCGGCGCCCGCGACACGGTCCCGCTGTCGGGCGCCTCCTCGCCGCCGAGGATCCGCAGCAGTGTCGACTTGCCGATCCCGTTCGGGCCGACGACGCCGATCCGCTGGCGCGGGGCGACGGTGATCGAGACGTCGCGCAACACGTCCGCCGCCCCGTGGCGGCGCCAGATTCCGGCGGCGGTCAGCACGCCCGCGCGCGCTTCTTGCCGGGGTTGATCAGGTCCTTGGGATCGAACGCGCGCTTGACCGCCTCGTGCAGGTCGAGCGCCCGCCCGCCCCACTGGCGCGCGAGCTCGCCCGAGCGCAGCAGGCCGAGGCCGTGCTCGCCGGTGACCGTCCCGCCGAGCTCGACCGCCAGCGCATGCAGATCGCCGGCGGCGGCGGCCGCCCGCTCGAGCCCGGGCAGATCGTCGCGGGCGACCAGGAACGTCGAGTGCAGGTTGCCGTCGCCGGCGTGTCCCCACGAGCAGGCGTCGAGGCCGTGATGTGCGCCGATCTCGACCGTCCGCTCGATCGCCTCGCGCAGGCGGTCGACCGGCACGGCGATGTCCTCGGAGACCTTGCCGCCGCGCAGCGCGGTGACCGCGATCGAGACGCCTCCGCGCCAGCGCCACAGCGCGTCGGCAGCCGGCTCCTGCAAGCTCGAGGCGCCCTCCGCGAGCGCCTCCGCCAGCGCAGACCGCAGCCGTGCCGCCTCCTCCACGGTTCCCTGGGCCTCGGCGATCACCGTGAAGCCCGTGTCCTGGCCGGCGGCGGCCATCGTGGCGGCGTCGAGGTACTCCAGCGCGGCGGCGCGCAGGCCCGATCCGTAGACCGCCTCCACGGCGGCGCAGCCGGCGGCGACGTCCGGGTAGGACGCCACGACGGGCAGCGCGGCCTCGGGCGCCGGGATCAGCCGCAGGTCGACCGCGGTGACGATCCCGAGCGTCCCCTCCGACCCGACGAACAGCGAGCGCAGGTCGTAGCCGCCGACGTCCTTGCGCGTGTGGCCACCGACGTGGATCAGCTCCCCGGGGGCGACGGCCACCTCGAGCCCGGTGACCCAGTGGCCGGTCACGCCGTGCAGGAACGCGTGCGGGCCGCCGGCGTTGGTGGCGACGTTGCCGCCGAGGTGCGAGGCCTCCGCGGCGCCCGGGTCGGGTGGGTAGTACAGCCCGCTCTCGCGCGCGAGGCGATGCACGTGCCCGGTCGGCAGGCCGGCCTCGAACGTCGCGCGCCACAGCAGCGGGTCGAGCGAGCGGACCGCGCGCAGGCGCTCCGTGCCGAGCACGACCCCGCCGTCGCACGGGACCGCCCCGCCGGCGTAGCCGGTGCCGCCGCCGCGTGGGACGACCGGCACGTCGTGCTCATAGCACCAGGCGAGTGCCGTCGCGACGTCCGCGGCGCGGCCGGGGAGCACGACCGCGTCCGCGCGGCCGCGCACGCCGCGGCCCTCGGTGGCGTCCTGCTCGTAGGCCGCCGATGGCTCGAGCACGGCGTCGTGGCCGAGCAGCGTGCGGAGCTCGCGGATCACGGCTCCAAGCTAGGGTGCGCCGCCGTGCTGAGCCGTGCCTGGATCGCCGCCCATCGCCTGCGCCGCCGGGCGGCGCGGGCCGTCCGGCCGCCGTTCGACCGCGAGGCGCTCGTGCGCGAGTACGCGCCGGGACGCTCGTGGCTTGACGTCGGCTGCATGTGGAGCGTGCACGGGCAGATCTGCTTCGCGGCCGAGGCGGCGGGCGCGACCCGCGTGACCGGCGTCGACGTGATGGGCGAGACGCCGCAGTTCCTCGCCGAGCGCACGCGGCGCGGCTCGGCGGTGCGCTTCGTGCAGGGCGACCTGCACGAGCCGGCCACGCTCGCGACGGCCGGCGTCCACGACGTCGTCTGGTGCAGCGGGGTGCTCTACCACGCGCCGAATCCGATCCTCACGCTCGAGCGCCTGCGGGCCGCGACCGGCGAGCTGCTCCTGCTCTCCACCGAGACGCTGCCCGAGGTGCCCGGCCTGCCGGGCGCGGCCGTCCTCTACCCCGCGCTCGACGACGCCCAGCGGGCCGCCTATGCCGGCGCGCCCGGCGGTCCGGCCGTCGGCGTGACCACGCCCTACCAGCCGGCGCAGGGCTACGGCAACTGGTTCTGGGGGATCACGCCGTCGGCGCTGAACGGCATGCTGCGCGTCGCGGGCTTCGAGCCCGTCCGGCACTGGGCGGCGATGGGCGGGTGGGACCGATTCCACATCACGATCGCAGCGCGTCCAGGCATTGATTGACCAGCGCGTCCGCCTGCGCGTTCTGCGCCCGCGGCACCGGGCGCATCGACGAGTGGTCGAACCCGGCCAGCAGCTCGATCGCGGCGGCGTGCAGCGGCTTCAGGTCCGGATGCTTGACCTTGTAGCGGCCGTTGACCTGGTGGGCGACCAGCTCCGAGTCGTTGACGACCTCGACCTCGGTGGCGCCCAGGTCCCGCGCGCGCTCGAGCCCGAGCAGCAGCGCGCGGTACTCGGCCACGTTGTTCGTGGTCTCCCCCAGCGGCTGCATGGCCTCGTCGAGCACCGTCCCGTCGGGGGCGGAGATCACGGCGGCCGCGGCGGCGGGTCCGGGGTTGCCGCGCGAGCCGCCGTCCACGTGGACGACGACCTTCACGCGGGGGACGTTAGTCCGCCGCCTCGATCGGCGGGAACTCGCCCGCCACGCGCGACCGACGCCGGTCGCGCCGTTCCCGCAGACCGCCGGCGCTGGCGCCCGGCGCGCGCCGGGCCGACTTGCGCCGGTCGACGATGACCGTGACGTTCGGGTCGTCCTCGTAGTAGCTGACCAGCCGGTCGTACAGCTCGTCGGACAGCTCCTCCGGCACCACGCAGTAGATCATCGCGGCGGATCGTAGCTGTCAGCCGGCAAGCGGGGCATCGGTCATCCGGCCAGCACGAGGCGGCCGCGCTCGTCCGCCGTCGCGTTGGCGGCACGGTCCGGCTCCTCGAGCTCGGACAGTTCGGCGCCGTGGGCGACCCGTCGCGCCCCGCCCGCCTCGTCGGAGAGGTCGACCTCGTAGCGGTACCAGCTGAGCTCCCACATGACGAAGATCGAGATCACGCTCGGCTCGTCCTCGGAGGTGCGGACCGCGACCTCGGGCGCCCCGAGCGAGCGGGCGACGCCGGCCACCGTGCGCGGATGGTCGGAGGCGTTGAAGACGTCGACGGCGCGCTCCATCTTGAGCTCGGCGTTGGTGGGCACGGCCCGCACGTGGCGCGGCTCGCGCGGGATCTCCGGCATCGGCTCCGGCGCTCGGGGCGGGCGGCGCTCGGTGACCACCGGATGGTGCTCGAGCTCGGCCGCCAGCGCGGGGTCGAGCTCCTCGTCGGAATCAGGCTGCGCGGTCGGCGCGCTGCGCTCACGGCCACTGAGCAGCCGGCCGATGAGCGAGCGCCCGCGGTCGGGGCGCGTCGGCGGCGTGGTCAGCTCGTCGGCGCCCGACTCGCGGATCCAGCCCTCGTGGGCCGCCCGGACCGTGCACAGCTCGCACACCAGCCGCCGCTGCCCGCCGGCGAGGAAGGGCTCGGCGCGCTCGCCGCGCAGCAGCGTGCGGCCACAGACGTCGCAGACGACGTCTCGGTAGTTGGTCTTGATGTCGCGGTGGGAGAGCGGCGGCACGGGGAGCGCCCGAGGGTACAAGGCACCCCCCGGGCTCCCCACGCCTTGCAGGCGCCCTTGCGCTAAGCGACAGCTTCCTCGGAGTCGGTCTCGGCCGCGACCACCTTCGACGCCAGCTGCGAGGGCAGCTCCTCGTAGCGGGCGAACTCCATCGTGTACTCGCCCTGACCGCCGGTGAGCGCGCGCAGATCCGGTGCGTAGGTGAGCATCTCCTGCATCGGGACCTCGGCCTTCACCTCGGTCATCCCGCCCACCGCCTCCGTGCCCAGGGGGCGGCCGCGGCGGCTGGAGAGGTCGCCCATGACATCGCCGACGTGGTCGTCCGGCGTCGAGACGGTGACGAGCATGATCGGCTCCAAGAGCGCGGGCCGCGCATTGCCCATCGCCTCCCGCATCGCGATCGAGCCCGCGAGCTTGAATGCCATCTCGGAGGAGTCCACGGAGTGGTAGGAGCCGTCGAACAGCCGCACCCGCACGCCCTTGAGCGGGAAGCCGGCCACCGGGCCGCGCTCCATCGCCTCGCGCACGCCCTTCTCGACCGCGGGGATGAACCCGTTCGGGATCACGCCGCCCTTGATCTCGTTGGCGAACTCGAAGCCCTCGCCGTCGAGCGGCTCGATCGTGATGTGGCAGTCGCCGAACTGGCCGCGCCCGCCGGTCTGCTTCTTGTGGCGCCCGTGGGCGGTCGCGCTGCCGCGGATCGTCTCCTGGTAGGGCACGCGCGGCGGCTTGAGCGTGAC
>JAXDHL010000666.1:0-3209 GCA_034664525.1 Solirubrobacteraceae bacterium | reverse complement strand
GTCGCTGCCCGACCGCGACGCCGACCGCCTCCTCGAGCTCATCGACGAGCTGCGCACCCAGGGGCGCACCGTCCTCTATGTCTCGCACCGGCTCGACGAGATCCGTCGGATCGCCGACCGCGTCACGGTCCTGCGGGGCGGCCGGCACGTCACCACGGCACCGACCGCGGAGCTCGACCTGTCGTGCATGATCGAGCTGATGCTCGGACGCCCGGCGGGCGAGCTGTTCCCGCCGCGCAACGAGGAGATCGGCGAGCCCCTGCTGCGGGTGCGCGGCCTCAGCCGCGATCGGGCCTTCTCCGACATCTCCTTCGAGGTCCGCGCCGGCGAGGTGCTCGGGTTCTCCGGCCTGATCGGCGCCGGTCGCTCGGAGGTCATGCGCGCGCTGTGCGGCGCGGAGCCGGCCGACGCCGGGACCGTTGAGATCGCCGGCACGCCGGTGCGGCTCCGGTCCCCGCGCGACGCCATCCGCGCGGGCATCGCGTACCTGCCCGAGGACCGCAAGGAGCAGGGCCTGGTCCTCAGCCTCTCCGGGCGCGAGAACATCGCGCTGGCGTCGATGCGGCGGTTCACGCCGCGCGGCGTGATGCGGCGGGGCGCGATGGAGCGCGCGACCGGCGAGATGAGCCGGGCGCTGCAGCTGCGCGGTTCGCTCGACGCCGAGGTGCGCACGCTTTCGGGCGGCAACCAGCAGAAGATCGTCATCGGCAAGGCGCTGCTGACCGACCCGCGCGTGCTGATCTTCGACGAGCCGACGCGCGGCATCGACGTCGGCGCCAAGCGCGAGGTCTACCGCCTCGTCCACGAGGCGGCCGGGCGCGGGGCGGCCGTGATCCTCGTGTCCTCCGAGCTGCCTGAGGTCGTCAACGTGGCCCACCGGATCCTCGTGATGTCGAACGGGCGCATCCACGACGAGCTGACCCGCGACGAGTTCGACGACAAGCGGATCCTCACGGCGGCGTTCGCCGGCCATGTGGCCCGCTCCGACCAGACCGAGGACGAGCGATGAGCGCGACGAGCGTGGACACCGAGGTGCCGGACCGCGCCGGGGGCGACGAGGAGCAGGGCGGGCGCGCGGCGTGGCTGCGGCGGATCGACGCGCGCGACGCGGGGCTGCCGCTGGCCGTCCTCGCGCTCATCGTGTTCTTCACCGTCCAGTCGAGCGTCTTCTTCACCGTCGCCAACTTCCAGAACGTCGGCCTGCAGGCCGCGGCGCTCGCGCTGGTGGCGTTCGGCCAGTGCTTCGTCGTGCTCGGCGCCGGGATCGACCTGTCGGTCGGCTCGACGGTCGCGCTGTCGAGCGTCGTGACGGCGATCGTCATGAAGGACACCAGCATCCCCGTCGGGATCCTCGCGGGCCTGGGCACCGGGATCGGCGTCGGGCTCGTCAACGGCCTGGTCGTCACCGTCCTGCGGGTGGTGCCGTTCGTAGCGACGCTGGCGATGCTCTCGGTCGCCTCGGGCCTTGCGCTGAGCTGGAGCGGCGGCACGCCGATCTCCGGCCTGCCGTCCGGCTTCACGAAGATCGCGCTGACGCGGGTCGGCGGCGTGCCGCTGCCGGTGGTCATCGCGGCGTGCGCGTTCCTCCTCGGCTACGGCGTCCTGCGCCACACGCGCCTCGGCCGGTATCTCTACGCGGTCGGCGGGAACGCCGAGGCCGCGCGCCTCGCCGGCGTGGACGTCCGCGTGGTCACGGCCGTGGCCTACGTCGTCTGCTCGTTCTTCGCCGCCTGCGGCGCCGTCGTGCTCACGGCCCGCGTGGCGTCCGGCCAGCCGACGCTGGGGGCGAGCCTGGCGCTCGAGTCCGTCGCCGCCGTCGTCATCGGCGGCGTCTCCCTCTTCGGCGGACGAGGGTCCATCGTCGGCGTCCTCTTCGGGGTCGCCTTCGTGAGCATCCTCTCCAACGGGCTGAACCTGCTCAACGTCAGCTCGTACACGCAGCTTCTGGTCCTCGGGGTGGCGCTCGTGACGGTCATCGCGATCGACCGGCGGATCAGCAGGGGTCGCGGTGAGGAGACGTGACCCGGACGCGCGGCATCGGCGTCGCACCAGCCCAAGCACCTATGGAGGACGGTTCATGATCACATCAATGCGCACTCGCGCGGCGGCTCTGGCAGGCCTGTTGACCTGTGCCGTCGCGGTCGCCGCGTGCGGCTCGAGCGACAGCGGCGACTCGTCGGCGTCCGGCTCCGGCGGCGCCGGCGGCAAGGGCAAGATCGGCGTGTCGGTGCCGACGGTCCAGGGGCCGTTCTTCACCGCGATGCTCTACGGCATGAAGGACGAGGCCAAGAAGCTCGGCTACACGCTGGAGATCCGCGACGCCGGCGGCTACGCCAACGTCGACAAGCAGGCCTCGCAGTTCGAGAACCTCGGGGTCCAGGGCGTCAAGGCCGTCCTGATCGACCCCGCCGACCCGACGACGCTCGAAGGCTCGCTGGCGCAGGTCAAGGCCGCGAGCGTGCCGGTCGTCGGCGCGGGCGACCACTTCCCGGGTGCCGACGTGTCGGTGTCCTCCAGCCACTGCGACGTCGGCCACGCGATGGCCAAGGGCGCCCAGCAGCTCCTGCCTGACGGCGGGACGATGGCCGCCCTCACCGGGCCCGCCGGCGCGCCGTGGACGACCGACCGCTGGAAGTGCTTCACGGAGGACCTCAAGAGCACCAACATCAAGATCGTCTCGGAGAAGGCGTCCGACCCGGCGGTCGAGCAGGGCGTCACGATCGCGTCGGACTTCCTGCAGCGTAGCCCGAAGCTCGACCTGATCTACGGCGCGGACGACACCGTCGGCGTCGGCGCGGCCAAGGCCGTGCAGGAGGCCAAGCGCTGCGGGAAGACCCAGGTGCTGACGGCCGTGCTCGGACGCGAGGCCGAGGCGCTGCTCAAGGAGGGCTGCGTGAACTACGTGGTCGCCCAGCAGACCGTGCTGGTCGGACGCCTGGCCGTCCGTGAGGCCGACAAGCTGATCGCCGGAACGAAGCCGCCGAGTGACACGGTCAGCGTCCCGCTCGTCCCGGTGACCAAGGACAACCTCGCGAGCGTGGACATCAGCAAGCTCCGCGAGCCCGACAGCTACAAGCCGTAAGCCGACAACCGCCGGCACGGGCGTCCCCGCCCGTGCCGGCGCGATCACTCACCGTAAGGACCCATGCCGAACACCATCGCCATCCGCCTCAACCAGCAGCAGCTCGAGCTGCTCGACGGAACCGTCT
>JAXDHL010000665.1:0-2607 GCA_034664525.1 Solirubrobacteraceae bacterium | reverse complement strand
AGCCGCAGGGGCAGGGCTCGTTGCGTCCGGCTCTGGGCATCGCTCCTCCGGATGGGTCGATGGTGTGCAGGGTGTCATCGCGATCGGTCGGAAAGGCCGGGTCTGTCTGGCCTAGACAGGAGGATGTGCCTGCATCTGCGCGGTTTCTGATCGGCTGGGGTCTCGATGCGGAGATCACGCGGATCGTGATCGCCAAGGCACGCCCGGCGAGACCGGGGTGCGCTACCGGGCGCGGTAGCGCAGACCGTCGAGGGCGACGGCGAGGACGCGCTGGTTGTCGGCCGGGTCGTCGGCGGGGATCTTCGCGATGCCGCCGACGAGGCGGACGATCTCCTCGATCGTGACGTCTTCGCGGACGATCCCCGCGTGCTGGGCGCGGCGCAGCAGGGAGTCGCCCGCGGCGTGGAGCATCGACCGGCAGCCGGCGAAGACGACCTGTCGCTCGGCGTCGGTCACGGCGAAGAGCTCGTCGGCGAGCGCTTGCTTGGTCGCGACGTAGCCGACGAAGCGTCCGAGCCAGGACGTCAGCGCCTCCCACGGCTCGAGGTCGGCGAGCTGCTCGGCGCTGCGCGACAGCGCCTCGACCTCGTCGACGTAGATCGCCTGCACGAGGTCCGCGCGCGAGGGGAAGTGGCGATACAGCGTGCCGATGCCGACACCGGCCCGGCGGGCGATGTCTTCCAGCGAGGCCGAGCGGTCGGCCTCGGTGAACGCCTCGCGCCCGGCGGCGACCAGCTTCTCGTAGTTCCGCAGCGCGTCGGCGCGCCTGGGGCGCCTGGAGAGTTGGGCGGCGTCGGTCTGCGGGCTGGTCATCGTCGAGCGCTTGACAAAGCGGAGGGGTCCTCCGGTATAGTGTGGACAGAAACCGGAGGCCTCCTCCAAAACAGGTGGAGGCTTCCTCCGCTTCAAGTGTAGCTCCTCCGACCGCGAAAGGCCCATCTTGCCTGGCACCCTCTCCACGGGGTGGGCGCGCCTTGCGCTGCCCGCACCCGACGCTCCCGCACGCCCCAGCCCGACCCTGATCCTCGGGGTGATCCTCGCGACGTACCTGATGATCATCCTCGACGCCACCGTCGTCATCACGGCGCTCCCGAAGATCGCCGAGCACCTGGACTTCTCGCCTGCGGCGCTGTCGTGGGTGCAGAGCGCCTACGCGCTCACCTTCGGCGGCCTGCTCCTGCTCGGCGCGCGCATGGGGGACATCCTCGGCCGTCGTCGGACCTTCGTCGCCGGCATCGCGCTGTTCACCGTCGCGTCGTTGGTCGGCGGGCTCGCGCAGACCCAGGCGTGGCTGCTGATCGCACGGGCAGTGCAGGGCGTCGGCGCCGCGATCGCCGCGCCGTCGTCGCTGGCTCTGCTGACCACGAACTTCCGCGAAGGCCCCGAGCGCATGCGCGCGCTGGCCGCCTACGGCGCGGTCGCCAGCGGCGGTGGCAGCGTGGGCCTGGTCCTCGGCGGCATGCTCACCGACTGGATCTCGTGGCGCTGGGGCCTGTGGATCAACGTCCCGGTCGGCGCCGCGCTGATCTGGCTCGCGCCGCGGGTGCTCGCCGAGACCGAGCGGCGCCCGGGCCACTTCGACCTGCCCGGCGCCGCAGCCTCGACCGCCGGCATGACGGCGCTCGTCTACGGCTTCGTCCACGCGGCCCAGGCCGGATGGGGCGACACGGTGACCGTCGTGTCGTTCACCCTCGGCGCCGTCCTGCTCGCGTCGTTCGTCGCGGTCGAGCGGCGCGCGGCGCAGCCCGTCACCCCGCTGGGGCTGTTCGCCAGCCGGCAGCGGGCCGGCGCGTACCTGGCCCGGATGCTGCTGGTCGGCGGGATGTTCTCGATGTTCTTCTTCGTCAGCCAGTACCTGCAGGGCGTGCGCGGCTTCAGCCCGCTGCAGGCCGGCTTGGGGTTCCTGCCCATGACCGTCGTCATGTTCTCGACCGTCCGAGTCGTGCCGCGGCTGTCGGCGCGATGGGGCGACGCGCGGCTGCTCGTGGTCGGCGTCGTGGTCGCCCTGGCCGGGATGGCCTGTCTGAGCCGGCTCGACACCGCGACGCCGTTCTTCCCGGACATCGTGCTCCCGCTCGTGCTGCTCGGCCTCGGCATGGGGGCGGCCCTCGCCCCGCTGACCGCCGCGGCGCTCGCGGGAGTCGCGCCCGCCGACGCCGGCGCCGCATCGGGCGTCGTCAACGCCGCCCAGCAGCTCGGCGTGTCGCTGGGCCTGAGCGTCCTCGTGACCGTCGCCGCCGGCGCGGGCGGTGCGAGCGCCGGCGCCGAAACCGCGCCCGGGCTGCAACTCGACGGCGCGGCACGGGCCGAGCTCGCCCACGCCGTATCCGCCGCGCTGACCGGCTCCGTCGTCCTCCTCGCCCTATCCCTGGCGGTCATCGCGGCCGCCGTCCGCCGGCCCCGGCCGGCCACCACCACCCGCGTCCTGGAGGTCGCCCGATGAGCACCACCATCAGCACCCGCACGTCCAACCGGATCGCGGCCGGCGTGACCGCCGCGTACCTGCGCGACCTGAGCCGTCACGAGCGCCGCCGCCGAGCGACGGCCGCCGCGCAACGATCGGCGGCCACCGCATCGCCGCCGCCGGCCTCCGCTACCGGCGGTCCG
>JAXDHL010000664.1:0-4478 GCA_034664525.1 Solirubrobacteraceae bacterium | reverse complement strand
GCTCTACAAGAACGGGCGCTCCGCCGAGGGCGGGCCCGCGTTCCGCGCGCACGTGGAGCAGATCGCCGGCGACGTGCTCGACGAGCTCGCCGCCACGCTCGACCTCGCGCCGCGCACCGCGCTGCTGTGCCTGGAGGCCGACCCGGGGGTCTGCCACCGCCGCCAGCTTGCCGACGCGCTGCGCGAGCGGCGCCCGGACCTCGAGGTCGTCGACCTGTGACCGCGTTCGCCGAGCTCGGGCTGCGGCCCGAGCTGCTCGCCGAGCTGACCGCGCTCGGCTATGAGGAGCCGACACCGATCCAGGCCGCGGCGATCCCGCCGCTGGTGGCGGGCAGCGACCTGCTCGGCCAGGCGGCGACCGGCACCGGCAAGACGGCCGCGTTCGCGCTGCCGATCCTGCAGCGGCTCCAGGGCCGGGCCGGCAAGGCGCCGTCGGCGCTCGTCCTCGTCCCGACTCGCGAGCTTGCCACGCAGGTCTCGGAGGCCGTGCACCGCTACGGCCGCGGGCTCGGCGCGCGCGTGCTGGCGATCTACGGCGGCCAGCCCTACGGCCGCCAGCTGCGGGCGCTCGAGGCGGGCGTCGACGTCGTCGTCGCCACGCCGGGCCGCGCGCTCGACCACCTCAACCGCGGGACGCTCGACCTCGGCTCGCTGTCCACCGTCGTCCTCGACGAGGCCGACGAGATGCTCGACATGGGCTTCGCGGAGGACCTCGAGGCGATCCTCGGCGCCACCCCCGAGAGCCGCCAGACCGTGCTGCTGTCGGCGACGCTGCCGGCCCGCATCGACAAGCTCGCCCGCCGCCACCTGCGCGAGCCGGAGCGGATCCGGCTGGCCGACGACGCGCCGGTCAAGGGCGAGTCCCCGCGCGTGCGCCAGACGGCCTACATCGTCGTCCGCGCCCACAAGCCGGCGGCGCTCGGTCGCATCCTCGACGTCGAGGCGCCGGACGCCGCGCTCGTGTTCTGCCGCACGCGCGACGAGGTCGACCAGCTCACGGGCCAGCTGATCGGCCGCGGCCACCGCGCCGAGGCGCTGCACGGCGGCATGACCCAGGAGCAGCGGTCGCGCGTGATGGGCCGCCTGCGCGCCGGCCAGGCCGACCTGCTGATCGCCACCGACGTCGCCGCCCGCGGCCTCGACGTCGAGCAGCTGACGCACGTCGTCAACTACGACGTCCCATCCTCGCCGGAGGCCTACGTGCACCGCATCGGCCGCGTCGGCCGGGCCGGCCGCGAGGGCGTCGCGATCACGCTCGCCCAGCCGCGCGAGCACCGGATGCTGAAGGCGCTCGAGCGCGTCTCCGGCGCCAAGATCCCGGTCGAGCGGCTGCCCACGGTGGCCGACCTGCGCGCGCGCCGGCTCGAGCTCACGCGCGGGGCGCTCGAGGACGCGCTGGGTGGCGGTGATCTCGACCGCTTCCGGATCGTCGTCGACGCGCTCGGCGACGACCACGACCTGATGGACATCGCGCTCGCCGCCATCCGGCTCGCGCACGAGTCGACCGCGGGCGGTGACGCCGGCGAGGAGGACGAGATCCCCGACGTCCGCCGGTTCGCGGACGGCGACGGCGGCAAGCCGGGGGCCAAGGGCGCCGGCAAGCCCGGGCGTGGCGGCGCGACCGGCCCGACCGCGCGCGTGTTCGTCGGCGCCGGGCGCAAGGGCGGCGTGCGTCCGCAGGACCTGGTCGGCGCGATCACCGGCGAATCCTCGTTGACCGGCCGCCAGATCGGCTCGATCGAGATCACCGACAACTTCTCGCTGGTCGAGGTGCCGGAGGCGCTGGTCGACGAGGTGGTGACCGCGCTGCGCTCGACCAAGCTGCGCGGAAATCGGCCCAAGGTGCGGCGGGACCGGTCAGCACGAGGGTGACCGCCCTCAAGTCGCCGTGGCGGCGGCCGATGCAGCTGGGGACGACAAGATCGGCGCCCCCGAACTGCGCTTCACCCTCCGATCGGCGGAGGCCGAGCACCTGCTTGACCGCGAGCTGGTGCGCGCCCGCCTGGTCTATTGGGAGCAGCCGGCCGCCGCGCTCGAGGTCGCCATCCGCTGCCAGGAGCAGGGGCGGGTGCTGCTCGTGCCCGCGCTGCAGAGCCGGGCGCTCGCGCTGCAGGGTGCGATCTGCCTGCACCGTGGCGACCTTGGCGGGGCGTTCGCGCTCGCCGCCGAGGCCGAGCGGGTGGCGGGGGAGGATCTCACGGGCCGTGCCGAGCTGGCCGCGCTGAACACCCACCTGCACTTCTTCTCGGGCTCCTACGGGGAGTCGATGCGCCAGGCCGAGCAGGCCGTCGACCTCGCCGATCGAGCCGGCGACACCGGGTTGCGGCTGCACGCCCGCCGGATGGCCTGCCTGGCGTTCGCCAACATGGGCGTCGAGGACCTGCCGCGCCGGCTCGAGGAACTGCTCGCCCTGGCGGTGGAGGGCGGCGACCCGTGGGAGGAGGCGATCTCCCACAACGACCTCGGGCACCTCCGCATGACCGAGGGCGACCTCGTCGCCGCCGCCGAGCATCTCGCGACCGGCATGCGGATCGCGCACACGCTCGAGCCGCACAACCACTTCGTGCTCGGCGTGCTGCACTGCACGCGCGCCGAGCTCTCCGGCCGGGCCGGCGGCCACGCCTACGGGCTGGCCGATGCCGAGTGGGCGATCACGCACCTGACGGCCGAGCGCGACGTCAACCCGTACCTGCTCGGCATGGCGGTGCTGGTCAAGGTCCAGACGCTGCTGACGCTGGGCCGCCTCGACGCCGCCCGGTGCGCCGGGGAGAAGGCCCTCGACCGGCTCGGCGACCACGTCCCGCAGGCGCGCTCGATGATCCTGTCCGCCGTCGCCGGGGCGCTGCACGAGGCCGGCCGCTTCGAGGAGGCCTACGACGCGCTGGCCCGCGGCGCCGAGCTCGAGCGCCAGGCGCTCCAGGAGTTCTCCCAGCTGCAGATGGGTCTCGAGCGCGCCCGCCTGGAGATGGCCGCCGCCCGCCGGGAGGCTGATGCCCTGAGCGCCAAGAACCGCGAGCTCGAGCGCCTCCAGGAGCAGCTGCGCGACCAGGCCGACCGCGACTTCCTGACCGGCCTGCGCAACCGCCGCTACCTCGCCCGCGTGCACGACGCACGGGTCGGGCCGGCGTCGCTCGCCGTCGTCGACCTCGATCACTTCAAGGCGATCAACGACCGCTTCGGTCACGGCGCCGGCGACCGCGTGCTGGTGCGCGTGGCCGAGCTGCTGGTCGAGCACCTGCGCGCCGAGGACATCATCGTGCGCACCGGCGGCGAGGAGTTCGCGGTCCTCATGCCCGGCACGAGCGAGCACGAGGCCGGCGTCTGCTGCGAGCGCCTGCGGGCGATGATCGCTGCCGAGGACTGGTTCCCCGTCGCGCCCGGGCTCGCGGTCACCGCCTCGATCGGCGTCGTCTCCGCGCCCGCCGAGTTCGACATCGCCGAGCTCGAGCGCGTCGCCGACCAGCGCCTGTACGCGGCCAAGCGCGCCGGCCGCAACCGCGTCGTCGGCCTCGACGCTAGTTGAGCTTTGCGCGCAACCCGCGCAGCTCGGCCTCGAGCTGGCGGTCCTGGGCGGGGAGCGTGGGCAGCTCCTGGCGCATCACGGCCGCGCGCAGCGCCGAGGGCAGGTCCCCGCGGCGCTCGAACGAGCTCACGAGGTTGTTGAGCATCCGCATCGCGATCTCCTGCGGCGGCCAGGGGCGGAGCATGTGCGCGGGCGGCGACGCCTCGACCGAGCCGCCGCCGGCGAAGGGATCGATCAGCAGCGGCGGGGCGGTGCCGAAGTGGCCGACGACGAAGTGTCCGGGCAGGCCGACGCCGAGCACGCGAACGCCGGCCCGGCGCGCGACCTCGGCGTAGACGACCGACAGCAGGATCGGCAGCCCTCGCCGGCGCTCGAGCACGGCATCGAGCATCGAGTTCTCGGGCCGGTCGTACTCCTGGCGATCACCCCTGAAGCCGTACTGGCCGCCGAGCAGGTCGGCCAGCGCGCTCGCCTGGACCCACGGCGCCGGCGAGCACTCGCGCAGCGCCTCCGTCAGCTCGACGCCGAGCGCGTCGAGCCAGCCGAGCACCGCGCCGGCGTCGACACTGCGGAACTCGGCCGCGATCGACAGCGCCAGCTCGTCGAGCGGCGGGTCGTCGGCGGCGGCGAGGTCGAGGAAGGGCCGCATCGGCCCCCGAGGCTAGGAGCCTCGCTCAGCGCTCGCGGCGGCGGGAGGTCACCTCCTCCGGCGAGCCCGACTCGCCGACGGTCAGCTTCATCGCCGTGATGGCCGGCGCCGGCGCCGGGGGCGCGGTGTCCGGCGCCGTGCCCTCGACCTGCAGGTTGGGCAGCCAACGCAGCCATTGCGGCAGGACCCAGTTGCGGTCGCCGAGCAGGCGCATCGTGCTCGGGATCAGCAGCAGGCGCACGAGCGTGGCATCCAGGGCGAGGGCAACGGCGATGCCGAAGCCCATCTGCTGGAACGCCACGAGCT
>JAXDHL010000663.1:0-7679 GCA_034664525.1 Solirubrobacteraceae bacterium | reverse complement strand
GCGCGACGGCCAGAACATCGGCCGGTAGTCGAGGTCGAGCACGGTGATGCCGGACTTCGCGCGCGCCGCGAGCGCCGCCAGCGTCGCCGACCGGCTCGGCTCCTGCGACAGCCCGGTCACGGTCACCCAGAACACGCGCGCGGCGCGGATCGCGTCCAGGTCGAGCTCGTCGGCGCGGATCTCGAGGTCCGGTGCCTTCGGCTCGCGGTAGAAGTAGAGCGGGAAGTCGTCGGGCGGGAAGATCTCGCAGAACGTCACCGGCGTCGGCAGGCCGCTCACGGGCGTCACGAAGCGGTCGTCGACGCCGAAGCCCTGGAGCGCGTCGTGCAGGAACTCGCCGAACGGATCCGCGCCGGTGCGCGTGATCAGCGCGGTCCGGCGCCCGTAGCGGGCGGCGGCCACGGCGACGTTCGTCGCGCTGCCGCCGAGGAACTTGCCGAAGGAGTCGACCTCGCGCAGCGACACGCCGACCTGCAGCGGGTAGAGGTCGACGCCGATGCGCCCCATCGTGATGACGTCGAAGGGCTCCATCTCAGCTCACCATCCCGGGTGCTCGCGCAGCCATGCGCGGTTGCGCTCTTGCTCGGCCACCGCCTCGCCGAAGGCGCCGTTGCCCTCCAGCACGCGGTCCTGCTCGATGACGACCCAGCCCTCGTACCCGCTGCGGCCGAGCTCCGCGCAGAAGCCGTCGAGGTCCACGTCGCCGTCACCGAGCGCGCAGAACAGCCCGCGGCGCCAGGCGGTCAGGGTGTCCGCGCGGTCCGCCTTGACCGCTGCGAGCACGTCGAGCCGGGTGTCCTTGAGGTGGACGGCGCCGATCCGCTCGCCCCAGTCGCGCAGGCCGGCGATCGGATCGCCGCCGGCGACGGCGAGGTGGCCGGAGTCCAGCAGCAGCTCGACGTCGGTGTCGCCGAGGAAGCGCTCGATCTCGGGCACGCCCTCGACGTAGGTCGACGTGTGGTGGTGGAAGACCGGGTCGTACCCGCGCTCGCGCGCCGTGTCGGCCGCGCGCGCGACGCCTTCGACGAGCGCGGCCCAGCGGCCGTCGCCGAGCCGCAGCGCGGGGTCCTCGCCGCCGCGGCCCGGGTTGGCGAGCCGGTCGGGCCCGCCCGCGTCGCAGAGCACCGGTCGCGCCCCGGACGCGCCGGCGGCGTCGAACAGGTCGAGCGTGTGACGCAGCCCGCCCAGGCCCTCGTCCCAGCGGTCGCGCTCGCTGAATGCGATCGGCACGAAGCCGCCGACGACCTCGAGCGCGCGGTCCTCCAAGCGCTCGCGCAGCAGGTCGCCCTCGCCGTAATAGCCGGGCGGACCGAGGTCGGTGCCGGCATAGCCGGCGCCGGCGATCGCGCCGAGCACGTCCTCGGGGTCGGGCACCTGGAAGTCCGTGCCGACCGTCATCTCGAACGCGCCGTAGCTGAGCGGTGCGTTGGCGACCCGGACGCCGCTCACCGGGCCGGCTCCCACTGGCCGCTCTCCTGCGAGCGCTCGATCGCCTCCAGCACCTTCGCGGCCGCGACCATCTCCGTCAGGCCGGGGCCGCGCTGCTCGCCGTCGCGGATGGCGGCCAGGAAGCTCTTGGCCTCCGTCACGCGCAGGTCGTCGTAGCCCATCGGGATCCCGGCGCCCGGCTGGAACGCGCCGAAGTCGCCGTGCTGGGGACCGACGTACACCGTCGTGTAGCCCTCGTCGGCGCCGTTGTCGGACAGCCCGAAGCGCTCGAGCTCGTTCATCCGCTCGAGCTCCCAGGCCAGCGCGCCCTTGGTGCCGTGCACCTCGAAGCGCATCTCCACCCGCGGTCCGACGATCACGCGGCTGGCCTCGAGCGAGCCGACGGTGCCGTCGCCGAACTGGACCAGCGCGCCCGCCCAGTCCTCGTTCTCGACATCGACGAGGTCGTCGCTCTCCACGCGCGCGAAGTGCGTGCCCTGGCCGGCGTCGAGCCGCGGGCGGCGCGGGATCATCGTCGCCGTGCGGCCGCTGAGGCGCTCGATCGGGCCGACGAGGAAGTGCGTCATGTCGACGATGTGGGCCATCAGGTCCCCGAGCGCGCCCGAGCCGGCCTCGGCACGCCGGAAGCGCCACGACGCGGCGGCGTCCGGGCGGTTGGCGTAGTCGGCGAGGAAGACGCCGCGGAAGTGGTTGATCTCGCCGAGCACGCCCGCCTCGATCAGCGCCCGCGCGTGCTGGACGGCCGGGGCGAAGCGGTAGCAGAAGCCGACGGCATTGATGATGCCGGCGCGCTCGGCCGCCTCGGCGACGGCGGCGGTGTCGGCCAGGCCGCGCCCGACCGGCTTCTCCACCCACACGTGCTTGCCCGCCTCGGCGGCCGCGACGGCGATCTCGCGGTGCATGGCGTTGGGGGCGGTGACGCTCACCGCCTCGACCTCGGGGTCATCGATGACCGCGCGCCAGTCGTCGACCGTGCGCTCGAAGCCGACGAGCTCCGCGTGGCGCCGCCGGTCCTCGCCGACGTCGCAGGCGACGACGAGCCGCGGGACGATGCCGAGGTCGGGGAAGTGGTCGAGGACGCGGCGGTACGACGACGTGTGGACGCGTCCCATCCATCCCAGGCCGATCACCCCGATTCCCACCCGTCGTGCCATGCTGCTCTCCTCCGCGCCCGCCCGGCGCGCACCGCTCACCTGTTCCGTGAGTGGAATCGATTTCAGTCGCTGCAATGGATTTCACAGTCCCGGCGTGTTGTCAACCCTCGGCGGTCCGGCGACCCCCCGATCAGGGGCAGCCGCACGAGTGCCGCAGGCGCAGCGAGAGCCGCACCCGCTCGACCGCCGGCACCGGCGGCGGCCCGCCGTCCACGGCGAGCGCGTCGAGCAGCAGCTGCGCGGCACGGCGCCCCAGCTCTAGGTCGTGGCGGTCCAGGGAGGTGATCGACGGCGCCAGCAGGTCGGCGTACATCGGCTCGTCGAAGGAGACGATCGCGACGTCCTCGGGCACCCGCAGCCCGGCGTCGCGCGCGGCCATCAGGACGCCGATCGACATCGTGTCGGTGCCGCCGACGATGGCGGTCGGCCGGGGCTCGCCGGCCAGCAGCTCGGCGCCGATGGCGCGGGCCGACTCGACGAACGAGCCGGTCGTCGTGCGCACGTACTCCGGCGGCAGGGCGAGCGCGGCGCGGCCGACCGCGGTCCGGAAGCCCTCCAGGCGCTCGCGGTTGGAGAAGACCGGCGGCGCGGGACCGTCCTGGGCCGTGTCCGGCGGGCCGACGAACGCGATCCGCCGGTGGCCGTGGGCCTCGACGAGGTGCTCGACGAGCAGGCCGACCCCCTGCTGGTTGGCGAGCGCGATCGCGCCCACTCCGACCCCCGGGATGACGTCGTCGAAGAAGACGACCGGGACGCCGATGTCCTCGAAGCCGCCGTACGTCGCGATCAGCACGCCGTCGACCTGGTGTGCGTGCAGGGAGCGCAGCGCCTCCCGCTCCGTGCTCGCGGTGCGGTTGGTGTTGACCACCAGCACGTGGTAGCCCGCGGCCTCGAGGATCCCCTGGGCCCCGCGCAGGACGGCGCCGTAGAACGCGTTCGCGACGTCGGGCAGCAGCAGCCCGATCGCCATCGTCGAGCCGCGGCGCAGCGAGCGCGCGAGCCGGTTGGGCTGGAACGACAGCTGCTGGGCCGCCGCCCATACCCGCTGACGCGTCGCCGTGCTGACGTTCTTGCCGTTCCCGAGCGCCCGCGATGCGGTCGCCGGCGACACCCCGGCGACCGCTGCCACGTCGGCCAGCGTCGTTCGGCGAGGCGTCGACGACAGGGCCATGCAGCAAAGCTACCGGCCTTGACAAACGATTCCCACTCTGCGTAGGCTGCCCCTCGTTGCAATCGTTTGCAGCACGTTGGAACGCATGAGGGACGTTCCCGGCGGTGCGGAAGTGGCTTGCGTGAGGGGCGTGCTCGTTGTAGAACGAGTAAACGTTTACAGCGTTCCCCGAATGAGGCGGGGACGAAGAGGAGGAGAGAGGGCATGAAGAAGGGACGAATGATGAGCGGGCGACGCGTGCTCGCCATCGCTTCGACGGCCGCGCTGTCGGTGGGCGTGGTCGCGTGTGGCAGCGACAGCAGCAGCAGCGGTGGCGGCGGCGGTGGTGGTGGGGGCAGCAAGAAGGTCACCATCGGGCTGATCACCAAGGAGGACTCCAACCCGTTCTTCATCGCCATGAAGGGCGCGGCCCAGGACGCGGCCAAGAAGGACAACGTCGACCTGATCACGGCCGCCGGCAAGAACGACGCCGACAACGCCAGTCAGGTCAACGCGATCGAGCAGATGACGACGCAGGGTGCGAAGGGCATCCTCATCACCCCCGCCGACACCAAGGCGATCATCCCGGCCGTCAAGAAGGCGCGCGCCGCGGGCGTCACCGTGATCGCGCTCGACACGCCGACCGATCCTCAGTCCGCCGTCGATGCGCTGTACGCGACCGACAACCTGAAGGCCGGTATCGCGATCGGCAAGTACGCCAAGGCGCTCGCAACCAAGATGGGCATCAAGCCGGTGATAGGGATGCTGGACCTCGCGCCGGGCATCACCGTCGGCAAGCTGCGCCACGAGGGCTTCCTGCAGGGCTTCGGCATCAAGGACGGCGACCCCGCGATCGCCGGCTCCGTCGACACGCTCGGCGAGCAGGCGAAGGGCCAGACCGGGATGGAGCAGCTGCTCCAGAAGAACCCGAACATCAACATCGTCTACTCCATCAACGAGCCGTCCGGCTTCGGCGGGGCGACCGCGCTGAAGTCCGCCGGCAAGGACCCGAAGAACTACATCCTCGTCTCCGTCGACGGCGGCTGTGACGCGATCAACAAGGGCATCAACAAGGGCATCATCGACGCGACATCGCAGCAGTACCCGTCCCTGATGGCCTCCGACGGCGTCAAGAACATCGCGGCCGCCGCGCGCGGTGGCAAGAAGCCGACCGGCTACCACGACACGGGCGTGACGCTCATCACCAACAACCCGATGAAGGGCGTCGACTCGAAGGACGGCAAGTACGGCTCGCAGCACTGCTGGGGCTAGGAGGTCGTCATGACCGAGCAACAGTCGACCACCGGTCAGGTGGCCACTGCGGGGGGCGCTCCCCCGCAGTCGGGCCCCGACGGGCCGGCGGTCACCGACATCCAGACACCGTGGCTCTCGGGCGATCGCATCGCCCAGCTCGGGCCGCTGCTCGCGCTGATCGTCGCGTGCCTGTTCTTCACCACCCAGTCGGACCGGTTCCTGACCGGGACGAACTTCTCGCTGATCGTCCAGCAGGTGATGGTGATCGGCATGCTGGCGATCGGCCAGACGCTGATCATCCTCACGGCCGGCATCGATCTGTCCTGCGGCACGGTCATGGCCTTCGGGTCGATCGTGATGACCAAGCTCGCCGTCAACAGCGGCGTGTCGCCGGTCCTGGCGATCATTCTCGGCATCGCCGCGTGCGTGGCGTTCGGCGCCCTCAACGGCACGCTGGTCAGCTACGTGAAGCTGCCGGCGTTCATCGTCACGCTGGGCACGTTCAACATCGCGTACGCGCTCACGCACATCTACTCGAAGGATGAGACGATCTCGAACCTGCCGAGCATCGAGACCAAGCTCGGCAACTCGTTCAACATCGGCAGCACCGCGATCACCTACGGCATGATCGTGACGCTGGCGATGTTCGGCATCGTCTGGTTCGTGCTCACGCAGACGGCGTGGGGGCGGCGCGTGTACGCCATGGGCGACAACCCGGAGGCGACGCGCCTGATGGGCATCCCGGTCCGCAGGCAGCTGCTGACCGTCTACGCCGTTGCCGGCCTGATCTACGGCATCGCGGCGCTGCTGCTGATCTCCCGGACCGAGGTCGGCGATCCGAACGCCGGCTTCACGGACAACCTCGATGCGATCACCGCGGTCGTGCTCGGCGGCACCAGCCTGTTCGGCGGGCGCGGCACGGTCATCGGGACGCTGATCGGCGCGCTGATCGTCGGCGTGCTGCGCGACGGCCTGGTGCTGATGGGCGTCCAGTCGATCTACCAGACCCTGATCACCGGCATCCTCGTGATCCTCGCCGTGTCGGTCGACCAGATCGCCAGGAAGCGTGTGTGATGGCCACCGAAACCGACAAGACGAGCGCCACCCCGGGATCGGACAAGCAGCCGATCCTCGAGGCCCGCGGGCTCGTGAAGCGCTACGGGCACGTGACCGCTCTCGACGGTGCCGACTTCGATCTGTATCCCGGTGAGATCCTCGCCGTGATCGGTGACAACGGCGCCGGCAAGTCCAGCCTCATCAAGGCGCTCGCGGGCGCCGTGGTGCCCGACGAGGGGGAGATCCTGCTCGACGGAGAGCGGGTGAACTTCAAGTCCCCGATCGAGGCGCGCCAGGCCGGCATCGAGACGGTCTACCAGGACCTCGCCGTCGCTCCGGCGCTGGACATCGCGACCAACCTGTTCCTGGGCCGCGAGCAGCGGCGGAGCGGCCCGCTGGGCAGCGTGTTGCGGATGATCGACCACAAGGCGATGCGGCGCGAGGCCGGCCAGCAGATGAAGAACCTCAAGATCGGGATCCGGTCGATGGGGCAGTCCGTTGAGACGCTCTCGGGCGGTCAGCGCCAGGGGGTGGCGGTCGCCCGCGCGGCCGCGTGGGCGCGCAAGCTGGTGATCATGGACGAGCCGACCGCCGCCCTCGGCGTGCGGGAGTCCGGCCAGGTCCTGGAGCTGATCAAGCGCGTCCGCGACAACGGCCTGCCGGTGATCCTGATCAGCCACAACATGCCGCACGTGTTCGAGGTCGCGGACCGGATCCACATCCACCGCCTAGGCAAGCGGGTGGCCGTCGTCACCCCGCAGTCGCACACCATGCATGAGGTCGTCGGCATCATGACCGGCGCCGCCGTCCACGACCTGGAGCACCCGGGAAAGGGCAACGGCGCCGGCTCCGGTCCCGCGCCCACACCCCAGGCCGAGCGTCCGACCTGACGCTCCTCCGGTGTCCCCGCCGCCGTGTCCTCCTCTCGGCGGCGGGGGCTCCCCTCGCGATAGCCTCGTCGACCGCATGAGCGCCGACGGACTTGAAGCCTGCCTGGAGAAGATGCGCCGCGAGGGCCTGGCCGACGCCGCGCTGGAGACCTTCCGCCACTACTACGAACTGCTCGAGCAGGGCGAGACGGGCCTGATCGCCGAGGACGAGATCGAGCCGATCGACGAGCTGCCGCGCTTCGACGACCTGCCCGAGTCCGAGGGCGGCGACGTGCTCGACCGGGCGGTCGTGATCAAGCTCAATGGAGGTCTGGGGACCTCCATGGGCATGACCGGGCCCAAGTCGCTGCTCGAGGTCAAGGACGGGCACACGTTCCTCGACGTGATCGCCCGCCAGGTGCTCGAGCTGCGCCGGCGCTCCGGCGCGCGGGTGCCGCTGGTGCTGATGAACTCGTTCGCGACGCGCGAGCCATCGCTGGAGCGCCTGCGCGCGCACGAGGGGATCGAGGCCGACCTGCCGCTCGACTTCGTGCAGAACAAGGAGCCCAAGCTGCGCGAGGAGGACCTGTGGCCGGTCGAGTGGCCGGACGACCCGGCGCTCGAGTGGTGCCCGCCCGGGCACGGCGACCTGTACACCGCGCTGCAGACCTCGGGCATGCTCGAGGGGCTGCTCCAGCACGGCTACCGCTACGCGTTCGTGTCCAACGTGGACAACCTCGGCGCCGT
>JAXDHL010000662.1:0-3163 GCA_034664525.1 Solirubrobacteraceae bacterium | reverse complement strand
CTACTGGCAAACGACCGTCACCCCGCCGCTGACCTTTGCCAAGCACGTCGCGAGCGCCGTCGCGGCGTACCGCGAGCGCGGGATCGAGAAGCCCGTCGTGGTCTCGCTGGCCGGCGACGCCGGGGTGCAGCACGCCTCGGAATACCTGTTCGACCACGGCATCCCGGCCTTCCCGTACACCACCGAGACCGCGGTGGAAGTGCTGGCGGCCAAGTACCGCTGGGCCAGGTTCGCCGGCGCCGTCGACACGTCCTAGGCAAAGGCGACATACGAGCGCCCCCGCGTGTTCGAGCGAGGGCAGCACACGCCGCGGATCCCGCTGCGCGTCTCGCGCATCCGGATTCGCAAGAGGAGACACAACGTGGACCTACTGGAGTACCAGGGAAAGCAACTGCTGGCGCGCCACGGCGTTCCGCTGCCGTCGGGGCGCCCGGCGGCCTCCGTCGAGGAGGCCGTCGCCGCCGCAGACGCCGTCGGTTACCCATGCGTCGTCAAGGCGCAGGTGCAGATCGGCGGCCGTGGCAAGCTCGGCGGGATCAAGCTGGCCCGCGACACCGCGGAGGCGCGTGCGCACGCGGAGGCGATCCTCGGCATGGAGATCCGCGGCCTCGTCGTGCACGAGGTGTGGGTCGAGCAGGCCTCGGAGATCGCGGCCGAGCTGTACGCCTCGGTCGTCTTCGACCGCAGCGCGCAGGACGCGCTCGTCATGCTCTCGACCAGGGGCGGCGTCGACATTGAGGCCGTCGCCGCGGAGGATCCCTCGGCGATCGCCTCGGTGCACGTCGACGCGCTGCTGGGCTTTCAGGACTTCCACGGCCGCGAGCTGGCGTTCGCGGCCGGTGTCGACGCCGACCTCGTACGTCCGGTCGCCGCGGTGCTCGCCCAGCTCTACGCCGCCTTCGTGGCCGAGGAGGCCCTGCTGGTCGAGGTCAACCCCCTGATCGTCACGCCGGAGCGGGGCGTGCGGGCGCTCGACGCCAAGATCTCGCTCGACGAGAACGCGCTGTACCGCCATCCCGAGAACGCCGCGCTGCGCAACCGGTCCGGCGAGGACCAGCAGGAACGGATGGCGAAGGAGCGCGGGCTGACCTACGTCAAGCTCGACGGTGACGTCGGGATTCTCGGCAACGGCGCGGGGCTCGTGATGTCCACGCTCGACGTCGTGGCCCAGGCGGGCGGGCGCCCCGCGAACTTCCTCGACGCCGGCGGGGGCTCGAAGGCCGACGCGATCGTGGCGGCCGTCGAGGTGATCCTGTCCGACGACAAGGTCCGTGCGGTCCTGTTCAACATCTTCGGCGGGATCACCCGCTGCGACGAGGTGGCGCACGGCCTGATCGAGGCCTTCGAGCGCGTGCAGCCCGAGGTGCCGTTCGTCGTGCGGCTCGACGGCACCAATGATCTGGAGGGCCGGCGGCTGCTCGCCGAGGCCCAGTTGCCGGGCCTGTTCGTCGAGGCGACGATGCTCGGCGCCGCCGAGCGGGCGGTCGAGCTCGCGGCGGCGCCCGTGAGCGTGGAGGCACGATGAGCATCCTGATCGACGACCGGACGCGACTCTGCGTCGCCGGCATCACCGGCCGCGAAGGCCGCTTTCACGCCATGAACAACCGCCGCTACGGCACCCAGGTGGTCGCGGGCGTGACTCCGGGCAAGGGCGGCGAGGACGTCGACGGCGTGCCCGTCTTCGACACGTTCGCCCAGGCCGTGGCCCAGACCGGCGCGGACGCGGCGATGATCTTCGTCCCCGCGCGCTTCGCGGCCGACTCGATCCTCGAGGCCGCCGGCGCCGGGATCGAGCTGATCGTCGCCATCAGCGAGGGCGTCCCCGCGCACGACGAACTGCGCGTCGTGACCCATCTCCGGCGTACGCCCGGCGTACGCCTCATCGGGCCCAACTGCCCGGGTCTCCTGTCGCCGGGCAAGGCCAACGTCGGGATCATCCCACACGGCTTCTTCGCCGAGGGCAGGGTGGGCGTGGTGTCGCGCTCCGGCACGCTGACCTACCAGATCGGCTCCGAGCTCGCGCAGCGCGGCCTCGGCAACTCCACGATCGTGGGGATCGGCGGCGACCCGGTCCCCGGCTCGTCGTTCGTCGACGTCCTGAGGCTCTTCGAGGACGACCCGCAGACGGACCTGATCGTCATGGCCGGCGAGATCGGCGGTGACGCCGAGGAGCAGGCGGCGGAGTTCATCGCCGCGCACATGACCAAGCCCGTCGTCGGCTACGTCGCGGGCTTCACGGCGCCGCCCGGCAAGACCATGGGCCACGCCGGCGCGATCGTCTCAGGCAGCGCCGGCAGCGCCGCGGCGAAGGCCGAAGCGCTCGAAGCCGCGGGGGCCCGCGTCGGACGGACGCCGACGGAGGTCGCCGAGATCGCCGTGGCGACGCTCGCGGCCTGACCGCTCGATGCCACATGAGCGACACGCAGCGAGAGAGAGTGTCATCAACTAATGGAGAGAGTATGACTGTTCAGCCTCCGCACAAGCCGCGACTCAAGGTGGATGACGAGTGAGCGCCCCGACTCCAAGCATCGGCCCTTACCAGATTCTCACCGACGCGAAGGGACGGAAGTACCGCGTCGGTGAAACCGCGGAGCAGATCCTCGGGCGCTCGCGCGCCTGGATGATGTGGCTGCCGTGGATCGCGATGATGGGCGTCAGCGTCTTCGAATACGGGTACGGCGCCGCCGCCGACACGCTCCAGGAGCACAATCATTGGAGCCAGTCGCAGGCGTTCTGGATCGTCACGATCTGGGCCGTATTCCAGCCGCTGGTGGCGTTCCCCGCGGGACGCTGGCGCGAGAAGGGCACCCTGTCGGTCCGGACCGCGATGCTGGTGGGCGCGCTGTTCACCGGCATCGGCTTCTTCACGATCGCCAACACCGGATCGATGCCACTTGTCATCTTCGGCTACTCCGTCCTGGGCGGCACCGGCGCCGGGCTCGTGTACGCCAGTTGCATCAACATGGTCGGCAAGTGGTTCCCCGAGAAGCGCGGCGCGAGGACGGGCTTCGTCAACGGCGGCTTCGCCTACGGCGCCGTCCCGTTCATCGTCGTCTTCTCCTACTGGTTCGAGCCGTCGAACTTCACCTTCGTGCTGGACCTGATCGGGGGGTACATGCTGGTCATGATCGGCCTGTGCGCACTCTTCTTCAAGGATCCGCCG
>JAXDHL010000661.1:0-5580 GCA_034664525.1 Solirubrobacteraceae bacterium | reverse complement strand
GGCTTGACGTCGCGGTGCACCAGCCCACGGGCGTGCGCGGTATCCAGCGCGTCGGCGACCTGGCCGAGCAGTTCGAGGACCGTGGCGGGATCCAGCCGGCGGTGGCGGCGCAGGGTCGCCGCCAGGTCGCGCCCGTCGACGTAGCGCATGACCAGGTACAGCACGCCGTCCGCGTCCCCGACGGCGTGGATCGGGATCACGTTCGGGTGCTCGAGGCTCGCCGCCAGCCGCGACTCGCGCAGGAAGCGCTCGCGGAAGCGCTCGTCGCGGGCGAGCTCCGGCAGCAGCACCTTGATCGCGACCCGGCGGTCCAGGGCAGCGTCCAGCGCCGAGTACACGGTGCCCGTGGAGCCCGTCCCGAGCGGGGCCTCGATGCGATAGCCGGCGACCGAGAACCCCGAGCGCAGCCCGGTCATGCGGCAGACCGTCCTCCGACGGCTGCCCGCTGTCAACCGGGCCTACACCGATTTGGCGAGCTTCGGGGTCGTCCAGGGCGCGTGCACACGCCTGACGAGCTCGTCCGCGAGCCCCTCGATGGGCACGCGCTCCTGCTCCAGGGTGTCGCGGTCACGCAGCGTGACCGTCCCGTCCTCGAGCGACTGGTGGTCGACGGTGACGCCGTACGGCGTCCCGATCTCGTCCTGGCGGCGGTAGCGCTTGCCGATGTGGCCGGACTCGTCGTACTCCGCCGACAGCCGCGTGCGCAGCTGGGTGTAGACCTCGCGCGCCAGCTCCGGGTGGCCGTCCTTGCGCAGCAGCGGGAAGACCGCCACCTTGATCGGCGCCACCTGCGGGTGCAGGCGCAGGACCGTCCGGTGCTCGCCGCCGAGATCGTCCTCGTCGTAGGCGTCGCAGAGGAACGCGAGCACGGCGCGGTCGGCGCCGGCCGCGGGCTCGATCACGTGCGGGACGTACTCGACGCCGGCGTTGGCGTCCTTGTAGAGCAGCTTCTGGCCCGAGCCCCGCGCGTGGGCCGAGAGGTCGAAGTCGCCGCGGTTGGCGATCCCCTCGAGCTCCTGCCAGCCGATCGGGAACCGGTACTCCACGTCGGCGGTGCCGGACGAGTAGTGGCTGAGCTCGTCGGCGTCGTGCTCGCGCAGCCGCAGGTGATCGGCCCGGATCCCCAGGCCGGCGTACCAGTCGAAGCGCTCCTGCTTCCAGTACTCGTACCAGCGGGGCGCCTCGTCGGGCGGGACGAAGAACTCCATCTCCATCTGCTCGAACTCGCGGGTGCGGAAGATGAAGTTGCCGGGCGTGATCTCGTTGCGGAACGACTTGCCGACCTGGGCGATCCCGAACGGCGGCTTCTTGCGTGCGAACTGCAGGGTGTTCTTGAAGTTCAGGAAGATGCCCTGCGCGGTCTCCGGGCGCAGGTAGGCGATCGCCCCGTCGTCCTTCACCGGGCCGACGGTGGTCTCGAACATCAGGTTGAACTCGCGCGCCTCGGTCAGCTCGCAGTTCGGGCCCTCACCCGGGTGCGCCGACGGCTTCTGCGGGCACTGCAGCACGTCGAGGTGGTCGGCCCGGAAGCGCTGCTTGCAGGTCTTGCAGTCGACCAGCGGATCGGTGAAGCCGCCGACGTGCCCGCTCGAGACCCAGGTCTGCGGGTGCTGGATGATCGCCGAGTCGAGCGCGACGATGTCGTCGCGCTGGAAGACCATCGCCTTCCACCACGCGTCCTTGACGTTGTTCTTGAGCAGGACGCCGTAGTGGCCGTAGTCGTACGTGTTCCCGATGCCCCCGTAGATCTCGGAGGCGGGGAAGATGAGGCCGCGGCGCTTGCACAGCGCCACGATCTTGTCCATGGTCACGACGTCGGCCGGCATCGCGCGGAGTGTATGGAGAACGCTCGCGCGCGCCGTTCCTATACTCCGCCGCTCGATGCCGATCTACGAATATCGCTGCGAGAACGGGCACCTCCTCGAGGTCTTGCAGAAGATGACGGACCCGCCCGTCACCGCTTGTGAGGTGTGCGGCGCGCCGGTCCAGCGGGTGTTCCATCCCGTGGCGGTGCACTTCAAGGGATCCGGCTTCTACAACACGGACTACGGGACGTCGAAGCGCAAGCGCGAGATGGCCCAGTCGGCGTCCGAGGGTGCGGACAAGAACGACGCGAAGCAGAAGGCCAAGCAGGACCCGTCGTCCGCCGACTCGTCGTCCTCCTCGTCCTCGTCGTCGTCCTCCGACTCCTCGTCGACGCCCGCGAAGAAGGACTAACCGCGCAGGAAGGCGGCGACCGCGGCCCGCTTCTCGGCGTCCGAGGCCGCGACCCCGCCGTCCGGCTGCACCCGGCCGAGCACGCGCGTCTTCGGGTCGCCGCTGGTCTGGATGGCGGCGAACAACCCCAGCAGCGAAGGGCCGCCCATGTCGGACCGGATCGCCTTCGGTGCCGACCAGGCGACCAGCGGTCCGCGGATGAACGTCGTCGGCGACAGCAGCCGGTGCTTGAGCGCCGACATGATTTTCTGCTGGCGGCGGGCCCGGGTGAGGTCGTTCTCGGACGGCTTGCACTTGTTCTTGCGCGTGCGCGCGAGGGCGAGCGCCTGGAGGCCGTCGAGGTGGTTCGCGCCCGCCTTCAGCCGCAGGCTGAAGCCGCCGTTCTTGCGGCCGCCGTTGATGTCGGACACGACGCAGCCGGTGTTGACGGTGACGCCGCCGAGCGAGTCCACGAAGCTCGGGAAGTTGTCGAAGTTGACCTCGACCACGTGGTTGATGGGGATCCCGAGGTACTGCTGCAGCGTGGCCACGGTCAGCTTGGCGCCGCCGTACGCGTAGGCGGCGTTGACCTTCGCGCGCCCGTGGCCGGGGATGTCGACCACCGTGTCGCGCGGGATGCTCATGCGCGCGGAGCGCCCGCCGCCGGTCCGGATCAGCAGGATCGAGTCCGAGCGGCTGGGGCCGCCGATCTGGGCGCCCGGCTCGGCCAAGCCCTTCACCCGCGCGTCCGAGCCCAGGACGAGGATCGTCTGCGGGCTCGTGAGCGTGAAGCCGGCGGGGGTGAGGCTGTCGTCGGCCTTCGAGGTCTGGTGGATCTGGGCCGAGACCAGGAAGACCAGGATCGACAGGACGAGCCAGCCGACCGCGGCCAGCAGCAGCCACTTGACGACGCGGCCGACGGTCAGGCCGGCGACCAAGGAGCCGGCGCCGGGGCCCCTGGGGCGGCGCAGTCGCGGGAGCCTGAGGCCGCCGCCGCGCTTGCCGTGGACGCTGTACTCGGGCTTGGCCCGCGGCGATCGCGGGGCGTCGGGCGCCTCGCCGCGCAGCTCCTGCAGGCCTTCGTTCACGCGGCCGGGGCCGTCACCGTCGCGGCGGCCGAAGACCTTCGGGCGCGAGCGATAGACCTTGTAGTCGGGCTCCTCTTCGCTCCGGGGCATGCGGACGCGCCACTGTAGGGTGCGACGGGTGCCAGGGCCCGAGCTGACGATCGGCGTCGACCTCGGGGGGACCAAGCTCCTGGCCGGCGCGGTGGACGCTTCCGGGACGGTGCTGGCGTGCGAGCGGCGGGTCATCTCAGGGCTGCCGCTCCCCGATCTGCTCGCGGTGACGGTCGCCGCGGTGGAGAAGGTGCGCGAGGCCGTGCCGGAGTCGGCGGACGCGGTCTGCGGCTTCGGTATCCCGGCGCTGATGGACCGCCGCTCGGGCGATGCCGTGCGCTGCGTGCACCTGCCGCTGGACGGCGTCGACTTCGGGGCGCGGATCGGACCGTCGCTCGGGGTCGAGGTCACGGTCGACAACGACGCCAACTGCGCGATGCTCGCCGAGTGGCGCTTCGGCGCCGCGCGCGGGGCGTCCCACGCAGCGATGCTCACCCTGGGCACCGGCATCGGCGGCGGCCTGATCCTCGACGGGCGGCTGTACCGCGGCGCGCTCGGCGCCGCCGCCGAGATGGGCCACGCGCCGATCGACTACGACGGGCCGCCGTGCTTCGGTGGCTGCCCGGGCCGGGGCTGTCTGGAGGCGCTGTGCTCCGGGTCGGCACTGGCGCGGGATGCGCTGGCGCTGGCGCGGATGCTGCCGGACTCGCGGCTCGGGCGTGACCTCGCGGCCGGCTCGGCGATCACCGGGGAGCGCGTGACCGAGCTCGCGCACGAGGGCGACCCGGACGCGCGCGGGCTGCTGTGGTCGCTGGGCGAGAAGCTCGGCGTGGGCCTGGCGGCGATCGCGATGACGCTGAACCCGGAGGTGCTGATCGTGGGCGGCGGGGTCATGGCGGCGGATGAGCTCGTGCTCGAGCCGGCCCGGGCGGAGCTGCGGCGGCGGGCGATGGACCCGGGGCGCAGCGCCGGCGTCGCCGCGGCGGCGCTCGGACCCGAGGCGGGGATGATCGGCGCCGCGCTGCTCGCCGCGGGCATGGACGGGACCGCGTGATGGCGGGCCGGCTGGTCGTCTGCCCGACGCCGATCGGGAACCTGGAGGACGTCACGCTGCGCGTGCTGTCGGCGTTGCGCGACGCCGACGTGGTCGCGTGCGAGGACACGCGCCGGACCCGGGTGCTGCTCGAGCGCTACGGGGTCCAGGCGTCGCTGGTCTCCTACCACGAGCACAACGAGCCGGCGCGCGCGTCCGAGCTCGTCGCGCGCATGCAGGCCGGCGAGGTGGTCGCGCTGGTGAGCGACGCCGGCATGCCGCTCGTGTCCGACCCGGGCTACGTGCTCGTCCAGGCCTGCGTGGCGGCGGGCCTCGAGGTCGAGGTGCTGCCCGGGCCGTCGGCCGCGCTGGCGGCGCTGGTCGCGTCGGCGCTGCCCGCCGACGTCTGGCGCTTCGTGGGATTCCTGCCGCGCAAGAAGGCCGCGCTGGCGGGGGTGCTGTCGTCACCCGAGACCGTGGTGGCGTTCGAGTCGCCCAAGCGCGTGGCGGGCTCGCTGCGTGTGCTGGCGGGGCTCGATCCGGCGCGGCCGGTCGCGGTCTGCCGTGAGCTCACGAAGATCCACGAGGAGGTCGTGCGGGGCACGGCGTCCGAGCTGGCCGAGCGCTACGGGGCCGCCGAGCCGCGCGGCGAGGTCGTGCTGGTGATCGGCGGCGCGCCGGAGGGCGCGGGCGAGGAGGACGTCGCGATCGCCGCCGTCCGCCGGCTCGTCGAGGCGTGCGCCCGCGCGCGGGCGGCCGCGTCCGTTCTCGCCGACCACACCGGCGTCCCCGCCCACACGCTGTAACGCGCGGTCGCCGAACGCTGAGACGCCGCCGGCGACCTTGGCATCTCGCACATCCATGGGATGCACGAGATGCCACGGCCCGGCTCGAAGTGTCACAAATGTGCGACAGCCGCCCACGGGCGCCCGCTCCGAACGTATGTTCCGGCGCGTGCTGGCCCTTCATCCACCGGTCGACGCTCCGATCGCCCGGCCCTTCGCGTACGCGGGGTCGCCGTTCGCGCGCGGGTTGCATCGGGGGATCGACCTCGCGGCGCCGCCCGGCACCCCGGTCGAGGCGCCGTGCGCGGGCGTCGTCGCCTACGCCGGCCCCCATGCGCTGACGCTGCGCTGCGGCCGCTACCGGGTGACGTTGCTGCCGGTGCGCGCCGTCCGTGCGCGGCAGGGCGACGCCGTCGTGGCCGGCGCGCGGGTCGCGCAGGTCGGCGCG
>JAXDHL010000660.1:0-3068 GCA_034664525.1 Solirubrobacteraceae bacterium | reverse complement strand
AGCTTGAGCCGGAAGGCGACCGCGTTCTCGGGCCGCGCGGCCGCCGGCTCGGAGTCGAGCAGCGCCAGCTCGTTGGCCAGCAGCTGGTAGACGCCGGGGTGCGGGTCGTCGGTGGCGAACAGCCGGTCGACCGCGTCGCAGCAGCGCGCGGCGATGTCGATCGATGGCCCGTGCTCGCGCAGCCGCGCGTGGGCGGCGACCGTGGTCACGCCGGTCACGGTCAGCAGCTCCGAGCGCCCCTCGTGCAGGAGCGCGTCGATGCGGAAGAACGGCTCCAGCCGGGCCCCGAAGCGCGACCGCGACTTCCGCACGCCCTTGGCGATCGCGCTCACCCGACCGCGATTGGGGGTATAGAGGTGCAGGATCCGGTCGGCCTCGCCGTAGCGCAGGGACCGCAGGACGATCGCCTCCGACTTCAGCGGGGCTGGCATGCCCCACTTCCGGCCGAGCTCGCTATCCTAAATGAAGTAATGAGTCGCGTCACCGTTTACACCACCGAGCCCTGCGGCTTCTGCCGGACCGCCAAGGCGCTTCTGAACGCCCGCAAGATCGAGTACGAGGAGATCAACCTCGCCAAGGACGGAGCGGGCCGGGCGAAGCTCGCCGAGCTCACCGGGATGATGACGTTCCCCCAGGTCATGATCGACGGCGAGCCGATCGGCGGCTTTCAGGAGCTTGCCGCCGCGGACCGCGCCGGGCGCCTGCGCGAGCTGGCCGCCGCGGCCTGACGCCGCCTCGCCCGCGGGGCCGGCTGGCACCGCGGGCAGATGTAGGTCCCGCGCCCGGCCGCGCGCAGCTTGACCACCGTGGTGCCGCATTCGACGCACGGCTCGCCCGCGCGCAGGTGGATCAGGAACTGGTCCTGGAACGAGCCGGCGACGCCGTAGGGATCCCGGAAGTCGTCGATCGTCGCACCCTTGGCGGCGATCCCGGCCTCGAGCGAGGCGACGACGGCGTCGCGCAGCGCATCGAGCTGGGGCCCCTTGAGCGTCGAGGTCACCCGGTGCGGGTGGATGCGGGCGCGGAACAGCGCCTCGTCGGCGTAGATGTTGCCGACGCCGGCGATCCGCTTCTGGTCGAGCAGGAAGGCCTTGATCGGCGCCCGCGCGTCCTTGGCCAGCAGGCGGAGGTGCGTCGTCGTGAACCCATCGCCCAGCGGCTCGACCCCGAGCCGGCTCGCGAAGAAGTCCTCCAGGCCGTCCACGCCCAGCGCCAGCTCGCCGGTACCGAACCGCCGCGGGTCGCTGAAGCGCAGCTCGTGCCCGTCGCCGAGGCCGAACCGGACGCGGCTGTACGGCGTCGGAGCGCCCGCCCCCGCCCGCCCGAGCAGCAGCGTGCCGGTCATCCGGAGGTGCAGGAGCAGGAACGCCTCGCCCTCGAGCTCGAACACGAGGTACTTGCCGCGCCGCGACAGGCGCTCGATCAGGCGCCCCTCGGTCGCGTCGGCGATCTGGGCGGCCGTCAGCGGCCGGCACCAGCGGGGGTCGGAGACCTCCAGCGCGTCGAGCCGCCGGCCCTCGACGTGGGGCGCGAGCCGGCGGCGGATCGTCTCGACCTCGGGGAGCTCCGGCACCCCTCCCAGGTTAGGGCCGCAACCGGCGCTGCAGCGTGCGCAGCGAGACGCCCAGCACCTGCCGGACGGCGCGGTCCACGAGCGCCGGATCGCCCGCCTTGCCGCGCAGGCCCTCGCCGTTGAAGACCTCGTAGAGCGCGAGCAGCCGACGAGGTCCGTAGCGGTCGGCGATCGCGAAGGCGGCGGCCGAGGCGACCCCGTACGCGTCGGCCTGGGCGGCGCCGTCGAGCCGGCCGATCGCGTCCGGGGCACTGAGCGCGCGCAGCGTGGGCGACGGCGCGGCCGGGCGCCGATCCCCCGAGACGTACATCGCGATTCCCTCGATGAGCCACGAAGGCACGCGCCCGGAGGTGACGGGAGCGAGCGTCGCGTGGGTGAGCTCGTGGGCGACGGTCTGGCGCTGCTGCTCGGGATCGAGCGAGGCGAAGGCCGGCAACAGGACGAGCACCCGTTGCGAGGCGACACTCACGACGCGCTCCGCCGGCCCGGACTGCCGGACCTGCGTGTCGGTCAGCGCGGTCAGCCCGCGGAGGCCGCGGATGCTCGACGTGATCCGCCGCCCGTGACGCGCGTCGCGGGCGACCACGACGAGGTAGCGCTTGCGCAGCGTCCCCGCGCGCAGCGCGGTGCGCATGCGGACGTAGCCTTCGTCGAGCGCGACCGGCAGCCCGTCGAGGTCGACGCCGCGCGGGAACCACACGACGAAGTGGCCGGTCGCCAGCCGGCGGTAGCGGTCGGCCTCCCACGGCGCCCGGTCGCGCGTGCCGACCGGCCCGCCGATCCGCCAGCGGCCGTCGGCTCCGCGCCGGGCGCTGAGCCGGCGTGAGGCGCCGAACGAGCCCGGGACCCCGAGCACGCGGTAGGTGAGCCGGACGCGGATTCGCGCGCGGTCGCCGCGGACGCGCGCGCCGTCGAGCTTGAGGGCGACGCCGTGCACGCCGAGACCGGGCGCGCGGACGGCCGACGCGCGGGCGTCGAGGGCCCGCTGCAGCAGCTGCTCGTCGGTCGGCGGCTTCGGCGTCGGCGTCGCGGTCGGGCGCGGGCGGGGCATCGTGCCGCCGCATCCGGCCAGCGCGACCGCCACGGCGAGCCCCACCGCGACCAGCCGCCGGTTCACGGCACGAACGGCTCGCCGGGCAGCCCGGCGTCCCGGCCGGCCAGCCAGCGCAGGCAGGAGGCGCCCACGTCGGCCATCGGGCCCTCGTGACGGCGGCCACCGTGCCCGGTATGGGCGGCCAGCAGCGGGACGTGCTCGCGCGTGTGGTCAGTGCCCGGGTGCTTGGGATCGACGCCGTGGTCGGCGGTCAGCACCAGCAGGTCGCGCTCCGGGTCGAGCCGCTCGAGCCACCCGCCCACGGCGGCGTCGATCTCCTGCAGCGCGTGGTGGAACCCGGCGACGTCCTTGCGGTGGCCGAACTTCTGGTCGGTGTCCACGAGGTTGGCGAACACCAGGCCGTGGTCGAGCTCGCGCACCAGCGCCGACGTCGAGGCCAGT
>JAXDHL010000659.1:0-3579 GCA_034664525.1 Solirubrobacteraceae bacterium | reverse complement strand
CCGATCACGTAGTCCCAGTCGTAGGGCTCGAGCAGGTTGGCCATCCGGTCCTCGCGGCCGGGCACGAAGTCGGCCTCGATGCCGAGCTTCAGATCGGTCTCCTCGCGGACGAACTGCACGTACTCCTCGAGGTCGTCGGCGGCGGTCTGGCACCAGAAGGGGTGGTCCCAGACGTCGAGGGCGGCGTGGAAGCGGTGGACGTGCTCGGAGACGCCCAGCTCGGTGATCCCGCGCTCGGAGGCGACCGTGCGGTAGCGCTCGGCGTTGGCGGGGGTGAAGTAGCGCTCGGCGGTCGTGTCGGGCTCGTCCGGGCGCAGATGCACGTGGTAGTCGGTCAGCATCAGGCGCCGGAGATCGTTGCAGACAGCAGCCGGTCGGCGACCTCCAGGTCGAAGGCGGTGGTGACCTTGAAGTTGCGCGCGGTCGACGGGACGATCACGACGCGGCCGCCGGCGCGCTCCACCAGCCAGGCGTCGTCGGTGGCCTGGGCCAGCGTCTGGTCGTCGACGTCGAGGGCACGCTCCAGCGCCACACGCCTGAACGCCTGCGGGGTCTGGATCGCCCACAGGCGCGAGCGGTCCAGCGTGCGGCTCACCTCGAGATCCGGACCGGCCTCCTTGATCGTGTCCGCGACCGGCGCGGCGGCGATCGCGGCGTCGGCGCCGTCCAGCGCCGCCACGGCACGGCCGAACAGCGCCGGGTCCACCAGCGGGCGGGCGGCGTCGTGGACGACGATCGCCTCGGCATCCGGCGGCGCGGCCGCCAGCGCGGCCCGCACGGAGCCGCTGCGGGTCGCCCCGCCCGGCACGGTGCGGACGCCGTCGGCCGCGTGGCCGACGCCGGCGGGCGCCGCCACCACCACGTCGGCGATCCCGGCAGCGCGCAGCGCGTCGATCGACCACTCGAGCATCGGCCGGCCCGCCAGCACGACGAACGCCTTGGGCCGGTCGGCGCCAAGGCGTTCGCCACTGCCGGCGGCCACCAGGAGGGCGGCCGCCTTCACGTTGTGATGACCCGGGGTGGGCGGCGCCGCTAGGCGGCGGCCTGCTCGCGGTGGAGGAGCCCGTCAAGGTGCTCCTCGGTCTCGTCCTCGGACTTCTCGAGGGCGTACATCATCTCGGAGGCCAGGATCTTCTTGGCGCGCGTGTACATCTGCTTCTCGCCCGTGGAGAGACCCTTCTCCTGCTCGCGGACGGCGAGGTTGCGGACGACTTCGGCGAGCTCGTAGATATCGCCGGTCTTGATCTTGTCGCGGTTGTGCTTGAAGCGCCGGTTCCAGTTCTTCGGCATCTCCGAACAGTCGTCGGTGAGCACGGCGAGAACCTTCGTGACCGTCTCCTCGTCGATGACGCGACGAAGCCCGGCCTTGCCGGCGTTGCACGACGGGACCATCACGGTCATGTCGTTGTGGAGGATCTTGATCGTGAGGTACTCGCGGGTCTCACCCAGGATCGTCTTCTCCTCCTTCTTCACGACCTGGCCGGCGCCGTGGTGCGGGTAGACGACGTGATCACCGATCTCGTAGATGATCAGCTCGGTCTCCCGAGTGATCTCCAGGTCCTCGATGACCTCTTCGGTGGCGGTGTCAGCAGGCAGGGTGTCCTCCTTGCGGGTTTGGGCCGTCTTCCGGCCCGGGTGCTAGGTCTGCAGGTAGCGGTCCACGAGATTGATCTCCTGGAGCCGCCGGAGCCCCTCGCGAATGTCCTTCGCGCGGATCTCGCCCACGCCCTCGACGGTCTCGAGCTCGGCGTCGGTCGCCGCCAGGATCTCGTCGAGGCCACGGAACTCGCGCACGATGTTCTGCACGACGAGCCGGGGCAGGCGTGGGATGCGGCCCAAGATGCGGAAGCCGCGGGGTGAAACGGGGTAGTCGAGCGTGTTGACCTTGCGGTCGTAGCCGAGAAGCTCGGCGAGGCGGCCGAAGTCGAGCAGGTCCTGGTGCGGGAGGCGGGCGATGCCGTCGGTCACCGCGGCGAAGTACTCGTCCGTCGCCTCGGCCAGGTAGTCGTGCAGCAGCGCGGCCTTGTCGCCGGCGACGCCGACCATCGTCTCCTCGAGCTGCATCTCGATCAGCCGGCCCTCGGTGCCGAGCTCGACGATGTAGCGCTCGATCTCGACGGCCATGCGCGTCACGAGCTCGGAGCGCTGGAGGACCGTCAGGACGTCGTGCAGGGTGACCCCGCCCTCGAACTCGAGCGCGGTCAGGCGGGTGGACACCTGGTCCAGGCGCGAGCGGTACTTGTCCAGCGTCGCGAGCGCCTGGTTGGCCTTGGCGAGCACGACCGGGATGTCCTCGAGGATGTACTTGCCGCCGTCGACGTACAGCGACACCGCCTCGCGCCGCTGCGAAACGGCGATGACGACGGCGTCGGTCTGCTTGGAGACGCGCTCGGCCGTGCGGTGGCGGGTGCCGGTCTCCGCGGTCAGGATCGTCGGGTCCGGCATCAGCTGCGTGTTCGCCCAGGCGATCTTGGTGGCGTTCGTGTTGACCACGATCGCGCCGTCCATCTTGGCGAGCTGGTAGAGCATCTGGGGCGCGTAGTCGACATCGAGCTTGAGGCCGCCGGAGAACAGGAATGCCAGCTCATCGGGGTCTCCGATGACGATCAGGCCTCCGGTGCGGGCATGCAGGATGTTGTCGATCCCTTCACGGAACAGCGACCCCGGAGCGACCATCTCGAGGGCCTTGACCAGCCTGGGTTCCTGCCGCGCTTCGAGCTCATTGAGCTCCTCCCCGGATCGCGGCGTCATCAGAGCACATTCTATCAGGTCCCTTAGGGGCCGTTTACCGCATTTTCCCTGCTCCAGAGCCAAATCAGCCGCTTGACGGAGCGCCGGGGACGTGCTACCCGGACGCGGCGGGTAGACCGTTGCCCACGATGGACGAGCACGCCGCCGACGAGGTCCGCCGCAGCCTGCAGGCGCGGCTCGAAGCCCTGCATGGCCGGCTGGCGGCGATGAGCCGGCCGCCCGAGCGCGGCACCGAGATCGGGTACGGCAAGCGCATCGGCGATGGCACGAACGAGGCGGTCAGCCGGCACACCGACGTCGGCGTCGGCCCCAACCTCGAGACGGCCGAGGCCGAGGTCCTGCGGGCGCTGGCCAAGCTCGACGAGGGGACCTACGGCGTCTGCGACGTCTGCGGCCGGCCGATCGCGCCGAAGCGGCTGCAGGCGAAGCCCGAAAGTGTGCGCTGCATCGACTGTGCGCGGCTCACGCCCTAGCCGCAGCGGCAGGCGCCGGTAGCCGCACAGGTCACCGATCCGGTGGGGTGTGCGCGCCGGAGGTCCAGGAGCGACCACTCCCACACACGGCCGGGAGCCCTGCGCGCTGGTGGTCGCCTGACGACCACCAACCGGCGAGGGTCAGCGATCTACCGACGTGTGTCGAGCTGTGGCGCTGCTCTCCTTCCTCACCGGCCCAGCCGTCAGGCGGCCGCGGCCCGCGGTCCCGCATCGCCGCGCGGGAGGACGACCTTCAACGCGGCCTTGAGCGTCGCGTGCTCGGGTGGGGCGATGACCGGCTGCAGCCCGAACTTGCGCGCCTCCGCCAGCCGCCGGTCGGCGTGGCCGACGCTGC
>JAXDHL010000658.1:0-29818 GCA_034664525.1 Solirubrobacteraceae bacterium | reverse complement strand
CGCCGCAGTGACGACGGCTCCCGGTTGTCGTCCGCAGCCGTCAGCCCATACCCTCCAACCACGGTGAGCGTGACCGAATCCCGGAGTGATGCCACGCAGGGGGCACCGGCAGGGGAGCTTGAGCCTGTCGCAAACGGTGGCGTCGACCTGCTCGGCGCGGCGCCGGGGCTGCTGCGGATCGCCGCGCAGATGGGCGTCCGGACGGCGCTCTGGGGCGCGCAGTCCTCGCTGAACGCCGCCCAGTTCACGCTCCGGCTCGCCACGCAGCCCGACCAGGCGCCCGGCGCGCTCAACCAGCTCGTCCACCAGTTGCGAGACACCGCCCGGCGGGCGCTCGGCGTGACCGAGCTCGAGGAGCGCGTCGAGAAGATGCCCGACCCGCGCATGAACGGGAAGGGGCAGGCGCAGATCACCCTCAAGCAGCGCGGCGCCGAGCTGCTGGCCCGCTCGGCCGACGTGTCCGGCGCCGACGAGGACTTCACGCATCCCGCCTACGAGCGCATCCTGACCTCGATGGCGCCTGACGAGGCGCGGATCCTGCGCCTGATGGCCCAGGACGGGCCGCGGGCCGCGGTCGACGTGCGCACCTGGCGCCCGCTCGACGTCGGCTCGGAGATCATCGAGCCCGGCCTGACGATGATCGGCCAGCAGGCCGGCTGCCGCTTCCTGGACCGCGTCCCGGCCTACCTGAACAACCTCTACCGGCTCGGCCTGATCTGGTTCAGTCGCGAGCCGCTGTCCGACCAGAGCCTGTACCAGGTGCTCGAGGCCCAGCCCGAGGTCCAGTCGGCGATGCGCCGCGCCGGCCGCGCGAAGACCGTCCGGCGCTCGATCCGGCTGACGCCGTTCGGCGTCGACTTCTGCGAGACGTGCCTGCCGCTGGACACGGCGACGTTCCTCGCCGTCCAGCGCCGGCTGTCCAACGGCCACACCAGCGGCACCGGCGCCCCGTGAGCGCCGCGCTCCTGCGGGATCTGACGATCCCGCTGTTCGCCGGCGCGATCGGCTACATCACGAACTGGTCGGGCATCTGGATGCTCTTCAACCCGATTGAGTTCCGGGGCTTCCGCGTGCCCGGCCTGCGCGCGATCAACATGCTCCTGCCGCGCAAGATCCAGCAGATCCCGGGCGTGATGCACGGCGGCCTCGGCTGGCAGGGGATCATCCCCAGCCGCGCCGCCAAGATGGGCTCGATCGCGGTCGACAAGGGGATCGCCAAGCTCGGCAGTCCGGCCGACTTCTATAAGCAGCTCGAGCCCGAGAAGATCGCCGAGCACGTGCTGGCAAGCTCCCAGCGCGACATCCGCGGCCTCGTCGAGGAGACGATGGAGCGCGAGCACCCGCAGCTGTGGAACGACCTTCCGCCACAGATCCGCGAGGCAGTCCACCAGCGCGTGCAGCAGCAGCTGCCCGACATCGTGCGCGACGTCGTCGTGCGCCAGATCGGCGACAACATCGACCAACTGCTCGACGTGAAGCTGATGGTCATCCGCCACATCGAGGCCAAGCCCGAGCTGGCCAACCGGATGTTCCGCGAGATCGGCGAGCGCGAGCTGAGGTTCATCATCGACTTCGGCTTCGTCTTCGGCTTCCTGCTCGGGGTCCCGACCATCTTCATCACCCAGGCGATCCCGCACTGGTGGGTGCTGCCGATCCTCGGGACGATCATCGGCTACGTCACCAACTGGCTGGCGATCTCCATGATCTTCGAGCCGATCGAGCCGCGGCAGGTGCTCGGCCGCACGTGGCAGGGCCTGTTCCTCAAGCGCCAGGACCGCGCGGCGGACACCTACGCCGGGATCGTCTCGCAGGAGATCGTGACGGTGGCGAACATCGGCGAGGAGCTGTTGCACGGGCCGCGCGCCGACCGCACCCGGGCGGTGATCGAGAGCGCGCTGCGCCCGGCGATGGACCGCGCCGTCGGGCAGTTCCGGCCGCTGGTGCGCGTCGCCGTCGGCGCCCGCGAGTACGACGCGATCAAGGAGTCCGTCGCCACCGGCGGGGTCGAGTACACGATGACCCCGCTGATGGACGAGGAGTTCAACCGCCGGCAGACCAAGCAGGTCCACGCCCTGATCGCGCAGCGGATGCGCGAGCTGCCGGCGACGGACTTCGCCGAGATGCTGCGCTCGGCGATGCGCGAGGACGAGTGGCTGCTGGTCCTGCACGGGGCCGTGCTCGGCTTCGGCGCCGGCGTCGTCCACCTACTGGTGTTCGGGGTCTAGCCCCTCCAGCAGGCCGGTGTAGTTGCGCTCGAGCTGGGCGTACAGCTGCGCCGAGCGCAGCGCCGAGCCGACCTGCGCGGCGACGGTCTGCAGCAGCGCCACGTCGTCGGTGTCGAACGCCCCGGGCGCGCGCTCCTCGATGTCGATCGCGCCCCACAGGTCGCCGCCTACGAACAGCGGGACGACGACCTCGGAGCGCACCTCGCTGGTCTCCGGCGTCGGGTGGTAGTCCGGCTCGGTGCGCACGTCGTTGGAGAGCACGGGCCGGCGCGTGCGCAGGCAGCGGCCGATCAGCCCGGACCCGAGCGGCTGGCTCCAGCTCCGCTCGAGCAGGCCCGGGAACGGCGCGCCGCGCAGCGTCGCCGCCTCGACCGTGCCGTCCGCGCGGATGCGGAGGATCGCGGCGCAGAAGTAGCCGAACGCGCGGTGCAACTCGTCGACGGCGCCCTCGAGAACCTCGGCCGGGTCGGTCATCGCCGCCACGCGGGCGCCGAGCGCGTTGGCGAGCGCGAGCTGACGCGTGCGCTTGCGCAGCCGCTCGTCGAGCCGGCGCTGGTTGTCGGGCCACGACCGCGGCATCGGCGGCGGCTCGGGCATGTGGCGGTCCGTGCGCGCGAAGCGCCCGGGCCGGAAGACGTCCGGAACCCCGGAGAACGCCCACACCCGGCCGCGGAAGCCGGCCTGCTTCGCGTACAGCAGCGCGCGGTCGGCGCGCGCGATCAGCTCGGTCGCCGACACGCCCTGGGTCCACTCGGCGACGCCGGCGGTTCCGACGGTGGCGCCGTCGGGCAGCAGGTCGCGGATCGCGTCGGCGACGCGCTCGAGCGTGCGGAGGGCCACCTCGGCGGCGGCGTCCTCGTCGGCCTCGACGGCCAGCAGGGCGAACTCGTCGCCGCCGTAGCGGGCGGCCAGGTCGTACGGGCGGGTCGCGTTGCGCAGCGCGTGGCCGGCGCGGCGCAGGACCTCGTCCCCGGCCAGGTGGCCGTTGGCCTCGTTGACCTGCTTGAAGTCATCCAGGTCGATCAGGACCAGCGCCGGCGGGGCGACGTCGGTGCGCACGGCGCGCTCGATCTCGCGCGCGAGACCCTCGTGCAGCGCGGCGTGGTTCAGGCAGCCGGTCAGACCGTCCGTGCGCGCGGCGAGCGCGAGCCCGGCGTGGGCCGACGCGTTGGCGCAGGCGGTGGCGGCGAGCTCGGCGAAGGTCTCCAGCACGACCAGGTCCTCGGCGGTCAGTCTGCAGTCGTGCTCCCACGCGACGCTCAGCACCCCCCGCAGCTCGCCGTCCCAGGCGATCGGGGCGGCCATCGCCGAGCCGAACCGTGCGCCGCCGAGGGTGTCCGGCGGCAGCTCGGCCGCGTGGGCGTAGTCGTTGGTGAGCATCGCCTGCCCGTGCAGCAGGACCTTGCTGGTCAGCCCGATCCCGGGCGGCAGCCGCGTCCCGATGTACTCGGGCGGCAGGCCCGTCGCCGCCGCGACGTCCAGGCCCTGCTCGCGCGATCCGCGGAAGACGACCGTGGTCGTGCACCCGAGCAGCGTCGCGGCCTCGTGGCAGATGCGCGCGAGCACGGTGTCGAGCTCGAGCGTCCCGTTGAGCGTCTTGGCGGCGCGGGTCAGCGCCTCCTGGCGCGCGAGCACGCGCTCGTGTTCGGTGATCGCGCGCCGGCGGTCCAGGGCGGCGGCCGCCGCGTCCGCGAACGCCGTCGCCAGGTCGGAGTCCACGGCGGCGGGGCGGGTGAGGGCAAGCACGCCGTCGTGGCCGTCCGCGCCCCGCAGGAGCAGCAGCAGTCCCTCGGCGGTGCGGGCGATCCGGATCCGGCGGTCCAGCAGGTCACCGGCGCCGTCGGGGACGGGGCCGTCGCCGGCCAGGACGGTCAGCCGGCGGCCCGGCGCGTCGGTGATCAAGGCGACCTGCTCGGCGCCGAACGCGGCTCGTGCCTCGCGCACGATCGCGTGGTGGAGCTCGCGGGGCGACCCCTCGGCCGACACGGCCAGCAGGCGCGACACGGCGAGGAGCGCAGCCAGCGGCTCCGTCGAGGTCGGCGCCGGGGGACGGTTCACTAACCGGTTAACGACAAAAGGCACCCGGACTTGATGCGGGGCTGGCGTTACACTGCGCCCGTTCCCGGAGAGGTGGCCGAGTGGCTGAAGGCACTCGCCTGCTAAGCGAGTATGGGGTTTAGAGCCCCATCGCGGGTTCGAATCCCGCCCTCTCCGTCGCCGGCCGGCGTCGCCCAGCACGCCGAAAGGTAGTCCGTCGGCCTACGGCATTGGCCGGCGCCTGTCAAGTACAGGTTTGCGCATACTCCCGTTAACGGGTATATCCAGGGTGCCTGATCCGGCGGGGAAGAGCAACGGGATGCTCGAACGGCGCGGGCGCAGGGACTCGGCGGGCACGGCCCGAGTGAGGGATCACGTACGGCAGCGCGGCGCTCAGGGGCGTCGCAAGGGAGGAACACATGAAGGTTTGCTCGGTCAACCGGTACCTGCAGGGGGCTGCGCTTGCGGCCGTCCTGCTGGCCGGCAGCGCGGCGTCCGCCCAGGCGGCGCCACCTAGCCCGTCGTGGACGTGCAGCGCGCACGCCGCGGTCGTCAACATCGGCGGCTCGTCCGGCGCCACGCTCGATCCGCTGCACGCCAACTCGGACCCGAACGCGCGCTGCCAGGACGACGGCGCCACGATTCCCACCGCGGCGGCGAAGGACATCCTCGGGCAGAACACGATCTCGCTGACGAGCGGCAACGCGCAGGCGCAGACCGGCATCACCAACGCGCTCAGCCCGACCTACCAGCAGGCCCCCGCTGCGGGCGCCCACCTCAGCAACACGTTCATCAACATCGGCGGTGACGGCGGCGTCAAGATCACCGCGCAGGCCGTCCGCAGCTACGTGAGCGGCCAGTGCCGGGGCAACACCCCCTACCTGGGGACGCCGGCCGGGACCGACGGCGGTGAGGTCCTCAACCTGCGGATCAACGGGACCGCGATCCCGACCGAGGGCCAGCCGGATGCGGCGCTGACCCAGGTCTTCGAGGGCCTGTCGCCGCTCGCGCCGGTCATCCGCGTGCTGCTCAACCAGACCGCGCAGACGACGGATCCCGCCACGGGTGAGGTGCTGTTCCGTCGCGAGGCGGTCCGGATCGAGCTGCTGACGGCGCCCGGGGCGGAGCCGCTGGCCACGGTCGTGCTCGGCTCGGCGACCGTCGACCGCATGGGCGACGTCTGCGCGACGCCGCCCGGCGTGACGCCTCCGGGGTCCGGCGGCGTGCCGGTCGTCAACCCGCCGGTGCTGGCCTCCGGCGGCAACGAGCCGGGCAGCAACGGCGGCGGGACCGGCGCCGGCAGCGGCGGCGTCGAGGGGAACTCGAGCAGCGGCGGCCCGAACAACGGCAAGAACGCGAGCGAGTGCGTCAAGCTGCGGATGTGGTTCGACCGCCACCTGAACCATCGGGCGAACTACAAGTCCGGTCCGACCAAGATGACCAGCCACCGCGGCACCCGGCAGGTCGTCCGCGGGGTCATCCGCAACTGCAAGGGCAAGCCGGTCATCAACGCGAAGCTCGACCAGATCCACGTCATCGGCTCCAAGCACCGTCTCAAGAAGACGGGCCTGCGCTCGCGCGCACGCGGGCGGCTGACGCTGATCCTGCCGAACAACCTGACGACCCGGCGGATCGTGTTCCGCTACCGGCCGTTCGTGAACGGCACGGCCGTGGCGGCGAGCCGCACCGTGCGGATCAAGGTGCTGCCGCACAAGCACCGGTAGCCGGCGGGGGCGCGAGCGGGATCGCTAAACTGCCCGCTCGCGCCTGCGCCAGTAGCTCAGCTGGATAGAGCGTCGGTCTACGGAACCGAAGGTCGGGAGTTCGAATCTCTCCTGGCGCGTCGAGAAAGCCCCGCTGCGGCGGGGCTTTCGCGTTCTAGGGAGCGCGACTCATTCGGTCGCCGGCGGGTCAGTGCGCCGGGGGCTTCGCGGCCGCCAGCCACGCGAGCACGCTGGTGGTGGCGGCGTGGGTCTGCAGCTTGTCCGCGGGCGCGCCGATCGAGGTGATCGACTTGCCATCCCAGGTGCGCAGGTACAGGCCGCTCGGCGCCGCGGCGTGGGCCAGGGCGCGAGTCGCGGTGTCGGTGGCGATCCGATACCAGCGCGGGTTGTGGTCGATCCGGTAGACCTCGAGCACCGACCGGATGTACAGCGCGTCGTACTGCGGTCCCATCGTGAGCGTCCGGAACCGGTTGGCCGCAGCGGCCATGAGCTGCTCGCCCGACCGGCAGTACGCCTGATCGCCGGTGGCTTGGCAGAGGCGCATCATCGCCTCGGCCATCGGGCCTTCCACGTACGGCATCGGGTTCGCCGGGCTCTCGCGCCCCCCGTACAGGCCGTCCGAGCCGCGGAGCGTCCGGTTCGCCCAGCCGATGTACTTGGTCGCCAGCCCCAGGTACATCGGGTTGTGGGTCTGCTGGTAGAGCATGGCCGCGGTCAGCGTCCCGCCGGCCAGGCTCTCGCTCGACTTGAACGTCCGCCGGTTGTCCCAGTAGATCCCGCCATGGATCGGGTCCCAGCCCGAGTTGACGAACCGCAGCGACCGCGCCGCCGAGGTGAGGTAGCGCTGGTCGCCGGTCGCCCGGAAGGCGTCGAAGAACGCGACGCCCCACCACGCCTCGTCGTCGTACCACGTGCGCCGGTCCGCGCCCTTCTTGTCCGGCGTGGGCCCGTAGGCCGGAACCGGGCGCAGCAGCGGGTTCCAGTACTGCTCGGCGCCGTTGGCGAACGCGCGCGCCGCCGCCACGTTCTGGCGGCTCGGATCGGCGATCGCGAGCGCATTCGTCGCCCCGAAGAGGTGGACGATGCCCCACATGGTGGCCATGCCACCGTGGCCGGAGCCCGGCAGGAACTGGCGGTACCAGCCGCGGTGGGGGTCCCACCAGGCGCGGGCGCGGTCGTAGGCCTTCGTGGCCGGCCCGAGGTAGCTCGATGCGGCGGCGGTCTGCCCCCGCGCGGCGAGGCTGGGCTGCTTGACCAGCGCCGTCACGCGCGGCTTGTGCTTGTGGGTGGGTGCCGGTGCGCCGGTGCGCGGACCGCTCACGAGCGTGCTGATGACGAAGCCGGCCAGGCCGACCGCCGCCAGGGCGACGACGACGGACGTGACGGCGAGCCGGGCGCGGCCGCGGCGACGGAGGGCGTGAGCGGTGGTCATCGTCGGAGTGCGACCTCGCCCGCGACCCACGTGATCTGCACGATCACGACCGACACGAGCGGCCATGGGCGGCGGGCCAGCGCCGCGAACGGTAGCGGCCACAGCAGATACCACGGGAGCGTCCACGACGACGTGACCAGCAGCGCGACGAAGGCGTAGGCGACCGCGGCCATCACGTCGCCGCCGCGCCACACCCATGCCGCGAGGCCGACGACGACGAGCGCGACGAGCACGGTCAGGACCGGGTGGACACCCGCCGGAACGGTGTGGGCGCCGAGCGCGCGCGCCACCACCAGCGGGATGCTGACCGGGCTCACCGCGCCGGACTCGCGGGCCACCATGTGGATCATCCCGACCGCGTGGCTCGGGAAGCTGACGTACGCCAGCACCGCCAGCGCGAGCGTGCCGAGCGCGACCCCCGCCGCCGCCGTCCAGCGGCGCCCGGCACCGAGCACGAGCAGCGGGATGGCCAGGCCTGCGGAGAGCTTGATGCCGACGGCCGCGACGAGGGCGGCGCCGCCGCGCAACTCACGATTCGCGGCGATCATCGCGACCCCGCCGACCAGCAGGGCGAGCATGACGAGGTCGTTGTGCGCGCCGCCGACCGCGGACACCAGCAGCACGGGGTTGAGCCCGAACGCCGCGAGCGCGCGCGCCGGCGGCCGCTCCAGCCGGCGCGCGGTCCACCAGACGAGGCCGGCGCAGGCCAGGCTGGCCGCGGCGGCCACCGCCTTGAACGCCCACACGCCGGCCACCGCGCCGATGGTGCCGAGCGGGTACGACGCGAGCGTGAACAGCGGACCGTAGGCATCGACGGTGTGGCGCCAGTGCACGACGACATAGACCGGACCACCCGGCGAGGAGGCGGGCGTCCGGACATAGGGGTCGAGGTGCCGGACCGCCCCCAGATACGCGTACTCGACGTAGTTGAAGACGTCGGTCGACAGCAGGAGCGGGGCGAGCGCGAAGGCGACGTGGAGCCCCACGACCGCCGCGACGATCCAGCCGATGGCGACCCTCGGAGCCAGCACGACCGCAGCCACGTAGGCGACACCCATGACGGCGTACTCCAAGTAGAACGCGGTCTGGGTGGTCGCCAGCCCGACGCCGTGCAGCGGCCCGAGCACCCAGCCCGCGAGCAACCGGTGCAGGACCGGGACCAGCTGGCCGTGGACGGGACCGGCCGCGCCGGCCAGGACGACCGCGATGCCCGCAGCGATCAGCACGCCCAGGGCCGCCGCCGCGCCCAGCGTGCCCCACGCCGGGCGCGCCGGCGTCGCGCGGGCAAACGGATGGACTCCGGCCGTCATGCCCCTAAAGGTTGCCCGCCGCGCCTTGTCGCTCCCTGAACGCGTGCCCGGCGGCCACCGGCTCCCGGCTACGACGGCCTGACGAACTCGTCGGGGTCGGGCCCGATCCGCTCCCCGGCGTCGAGGGCGTTGATCGCGTCCATCTGCTCGGGCGTCAGCTCGAAGTCGAACACGTCGACGTTCTGCTCGATCCGCTCGGGCGTGACCGACTTGGGGAACACGACGTTGCCGAGTTGCAGGTGCCAGCGGATCACGACCTGCCCGGCGGTCTTGCCGTGCGCTGACGCGATCTCGGTGATCGCCGGGTCGTCGAGCACCCTGCCCTGTGCCAGCGGCGACCACGCCTCGGTCACGATGCCGCGGTCCGCGTGCTCGCGCCGCAGTGCGGCCTGCTGCAACAGCGGGTGCAGCTCGATCTGGTTGACCGACGGCGTCACGCCGGTCTCGTCGATGATGCGGGCCAGGTGCGCCGGCTGGAAGTTCGACACGCCGATCGAGCGCGCGAGCCCTTCCTGCTGGTCCTCGATCATCGCCTTCCAGGTCTCCACGTAGCGATCCTGCGAGGGCACGGGCCAGTGGATGAGGTACAGGTCCACGCGATCCATCCCGAGCGTCTCGAGGCTGCGCCGCAGCGCCGCCTTCGCCGAGTCGTAGCCGTGGTCGTCGTTGAAGCACTTGGTGGTGATGAACACGTCGTCGCGCTCGAGGCCGGACGCGCGCACGGCGTCGCCGACGCCCGCCTCGTTGCGGTAGGCCCTGGCGGTGTCGATGTGGCGGTAGCCGGCCTCGAGGGCGACCGCGACGTTCTCGGCCGTGTCCTCCGGCGGCACCTGGAAGACGCCGAGTCCCAGCTGCGGGATCTCGACGCCGTCGCGCAGCGTCACGGTCGGGATCTGGAGGCTGGAGGTCATGGGAGAAAGGCTTCACCGATCCGGCGGATCCGAACCGCGCTGTGCCGCCTGCGAACGTCAGCGATCTGACAGGAGCCGCTCGAGCCGGCGAGCCCGCGACGGCAGGGCGCCGGACCAGCGCGGCGAATCTTCCGCTCACGGCGCGTGTTCCGAGGCGCGACGTACCACACCTGGAGGAGGAGAAGATGAGAACCGGAGTGCATCGAGGGAGGTCGATGACGCTCGTGTCGGTGGCGCTGGGGCTCGCGCTGCCGGGCGTCGCGCAGGCGGCGGTCACGCGCCCGACCGTCACCACCAAGGCCGCGTCCAACGTGGCCCAGTCCACCGCCCAGCTCAACGGCGCGGTGAACCCCAACGGCGCGGACACCACCTATTTCTTCCAGATCGGGACCACCAGCCTGTACGGCATCAACAGCCCGGAGACCGCGGCCGGCAAGGGCACCAAGACGGTCAACGTGTCGGCGCCGGTGGACCAGCTCGCGCCGGCGACGACGTACCACTTCCGCATCGTCGCGAAGAACGCGAAGGGCCTGAGCAAGGGCAAGGACCGCACGTTCAAGACGCAGCGCCAGCCGCTCGGGCTCGCCCTGAGCCCGATGGCGAACCCGATCACGTTCAACGCGTCGACGACGCTCACGGGCCAGCTCAGCGGCACGGGCAACGGCGGCCAGCAGGTCGTGCTGCAGTACAACGCCTACCCGTACGACAAGGGCTTCGCGAACGCCGGCAACCCGCTGGTCACGAACGCCGACGGCACGTTCTCGTTCCCGCTGATCAATCAGACGCTCAACACCCAATTCCGGGTGCTGATGCCGCAGAAGCCGGCAGTCGTGAGCCCGATCGTCTCGCTCGGCGTCATGGTCGGCGTCCACACGAAGGCGCGGCCGACGCGGGTGCGGCGCGGCCACCGCGTGCGCTTCTCGGGCACCATCGCGCCCGCCGCCGACGGCCAGCAGGTGGTGATCCAGAGGTACCTGCACAAGCAGTGGGTGCAGGTCGCCAAGACCGTCGCGCGCCACGTCGACGGCGCGTCGTCGTCGTACCGCCGGCGCGTGAAGGTGCGTCACGGCGGCCGCTACCGCGTGCTCGTCAACGTGACCGACGGGGCCCACGTCTCGAACGCCGGGCGGATCGTCCGGGTCCGGCTCCGGCACTGACCCTCCTTGCACCGGGCACGCGGCGGAGGGAGACTCCGTCCGTGCTCGGAATGGGGGGGACCCTCCGCTCGCCGCTGCTCGAGCGGGGATCGGCGGTGGCGGCGGCGCGTGCGGCGATGGAGCACGCAGCCGGTGGCGTCAGCGTGCTGGTCGTGTGCGGTGAGCACGGCCTCGGCCGCACGCGGCTGCTCGACGTAGTCGCCGACGAGGCGGCGACTCGCGGCATCACGGTCCGGTCGGCGCGCGCCGACGCCGCCGACCGCGAGACGCCGTTCGCACTCCTGCACGCGCTGCTCGGCGACCTGGCGCCCGGGCTCGCCGAGGCGGACGCCGACCCGGTGGCCGTGCGCCGCCACCTGGTCGCGCGCTGCATCGCCGACGCGCGCTCGGCGCCCGTGACGTGGCTGGTCGACGACGTCGACCACGCCGACGCCGCCTCGCTGGCGTTCCTGGCCGATGCGGCCGCGGCCGAGGCGAGCGGCCTGCGGCTGGCCGTCGTGGTCAGCGCGCTCGAGCCGCCGGCGGCCCTCACGGGGGAGGTGGTCCGGCTGGAGCCGCTCTCTGCCCAGGCGGTGGCGCGCCTGCTCGGCGGCGACCCGGCGGCGAGCCACGAGGCGCTGGCCGTCACCGGCGGCAACCCGCTGCTGCTGAGCGAGCTGGCCGACCTGGTGGCGCTGACGGGGGTCTCGACGGCGGAGCTGACGCCGGCCGAGGTCGCCCGCGCCGCGATCGTGCGGCTCGTTGCGCTGCCCGTTCCGGCACAGATGCTCGCTCGCGCGGTCGCCCTGTTCGACGGCGCCGTGGAGCCCGCGCATGCTGCCGCGGTGGCCGGCCTGGAGGTCGCCGACGCGGTCGTCGCCGCCTCCGACCTGCGCGCGGCCGGGCTGTTCGCCGACGGCGCCCGGCTCGCGTTCGCGCACGAGCTCGATCGCGCTGCGATCGCCGACGACGCCCCGGCCGACGCCCGCGCTGCCGGTCACGCCGCGGCGGCGACCGTGCTGACCGCGGCCCGGGCCCCGGCGGCCCGCATCGCCTGGCACCTGCGCGACGTCCCGCCGCACGGCAACCCCGCCGCGGTGGCGGTCCTGCACGAGGCCGGCCGGCAACGGGCCGCCGCCGGCGACGACGCCGAGGCGGCGGCGCTGTTCGCCCGCGCGCTTGCCGAGCCGCCGGCCGATGGCGAGGCCGCTCGGTTGCTGCTCGACCTCGGGGAGATCCAGGTGCGCCTCGGATCGCCGGCGGCGGAGCGCCACCTGCACGCCGCCATCGCCGCGCTCGACGACCCGCAGCTGCTGGCGCGCGCGGTCTCCTCGATCGCCCTGCAGTCCGTCATGCAAGGCCCGCTGCCCGACGCTCCCGCGGTGGCGGAGTCGGTGCTCGCCGACCTCGTGCTGCGCATCGACCCGGCGCTGAGCGACCGCCTGGTGGCGAAGCTCCTGCTCACGCTCGGCCCCGGCACGCTGGCCCACGCCGAGCGGCTGCGACGCGTCGCCTCGGAGGGGGTCCGCGCGCTCGGGCCGCTCACACTCGTGGCCTGGATCTCGGTGACGCTGCGCAATGGTGAGCGCCCGGCGGCCGAGCTCGCCGGGTGGGCGCGGGAGGCCGCGCAGGGGGTCGGCGCCTTCTGGCCGCAGGACGCCTGGGAGCTCGGGACGATCGCCGGGGCGTTGTCCCTCACGGATCGCGCGGACGAGGCAATGGCCTTCATCGACCGGGGGCTCGCGAGCGCCAGGGCGAACGCCGATCGCTTGCACGAGGCCGGCGCGCTCGCCCTGCGTGCGCGCGAGCACCTGCTTCGCGGCCGCCTCGCCGCGGCGGAGGCCGACGCGCGCGGGGCGCTCGCCGTCGAAGCGGTCCGGCATGAGCGGTCACCGTCCGCCTACATGGCCGAGGCGGTGCTGGTGCGGACCCTCATCTGGCGCGGGGCCGTGGAGGAGGCGGCGACGATCGTGGCCCCGATGCCGCCCGCGCCACCGGCCGTGGCGGGGGTCGGGTTCCCGGCGGTGATGGTGCGCCTGGCGACCGGCGACGACACCGGCGCGGTCAAGCTGCTGCTCGCGGAGGGGGAGCGGCTGGAGGCGGCCGGCGTCGTCAACCCGACGATGGCCCGCTGGCGGTCTACGGCGGTCAGGCCGCTGCTGCGGCTCGGCGAGCACGCGCGGGCATCGACCCTCGCCGCGGAGGAGCTCGTCCGCGCACGGCGGTTCGGGTCTCCGCTGGCGATCGGCTGGGCACTCAGCGCGTCCGGCCTGGCCGGGGGCGGCCCCGCCGGCATCGAGCAGCTGGAGGCGGCCGAGGTCGCCATGCGCGAGGCGGGGTCGCACGTGTACCGCGCGCAGGTCCTGCTCGATCTGGGCGCGGCGCTGCGGCGGGCCAACCGCCGCACGGACGCGCGGGAGGCGCTGTCGATGGCCGCCGACCTGGCCCAGACGCACGGAGCCGAGCCGCTCGTCGCGGCCTCGCTCGAGGAACTGCGGGCGTGCGGTGCCCGGCCGCGGCGGGTCATGCGCTCGGGCGTCGACGCGCTGACCCCGCGCGAGCGCCGCGTGGCCGAGCTCGCAGCCGACGGACTGACGAACCGCGCGATCGCCGCCCAGCTGTTCGTGACCCTGCACACCGTGGAGATGCACCTCTCCAACGCGTACCGCAAGCTCGAGGTGACCGGGCGGGCAGAGCTGCCGCGCGCGCTCGGCCTGGGCTGATCAGCTCTGGTCGAGCTTGACCCGTGCCGAGGCGAGGCGGCGACCGACCGTGGCCGGGGTGAGCATCAGCCGCTGGGCGATTGCGCGCGGGTCGAGCCCGGCGGCGGCGAACTCGACGACGCGCCGCTCGGCCGGCGTGAGCGCGTGGGTGGCCCGCCGTGACGGCGCCCCCGGATCGTGACCGCCGGCCCGCAGCGAGTCGGCGGCAGCATCGCGGACCGCGGTCGCGCCGGCCTCGTCGGCCCACTCGAGCGCCCGCCGCAGCGGGGCTTCGGCCGGCTCCCCGGCGGCGGTCAGCGCCGCGCCCTGGTCGACCCGCGTGCGTGCCGCCCACAGCTCGGCGCCGGCGGCGTCGAAGCGCTCGACCGCCTCGTCGAAGCGCGCCAGCCGGGCGCCGGCCCCGCCGGAGGCCAGCGCGGCCGCCCGCAGCGCGATGCCCTCCTGTATCGGACCGCGGAACGCCCGGGCGGCGACGAGCGCCTCGGCGGCGTGCATGGCGGCGCGCTCGGGGTCGCCGAGCGCCACCCACGCCTCGGCCGCCAACGCGTCGGGCGCGCACCAGCCGCTGTGCTTGGCTCCGTAGGCGCCGGCCCACGACGCCAGCGCGTCGGCGTCCTCGAGCGCGCCGCTGGGGTCGCCCTCCGCCAGGTGCAGGCGGCCGGAGGTCTCACGCCATCGGACCGTCAGGTTCATGCCGGCCGAACGGGCGGTCCGCGGGACGCCGTCGAGCAGCCGGCGTGCGCTCTCCAGCTCGCCGCGCGCGGCCTCGACCTCGGCCGCGACGGCCGCCACGAGCGGCTCCATGACCGTGATCGCGCCGGTGTGCTCGATCAGCTCCTTCGCGGCCCAGGCGTCCGCCTCCGCGCCGGGCAGGTCGCCGCGCAGCAGGCGCACCCAGCCGCGGAGGGCGGCGGCGACGTACATGACGATGTGGGCCGACGCCGCCCCGCGCTCGGCCACGCCCGTCGCCCACGCCTCGGCGTCCGCGAGCGCGCCGGCGGTCGCGGCGGCCATGACCCAGAAGCTCTCGAACGGCGCCATGGAGGGCACCTCCTCGCGGCGTGCCCAGCCGCGCCGGGCGAGGTCGAGCGCGCGATCCGCCTCGCCCTCTGTGGTCGCCCGCTCGAGCGCGGCGATCGCGAGCAGCATCGCCGGCGCGCGGTCGCCGAGGACCTCCGCCGCCTGCGTCGCCGCCGCCGTGCGGGCGGCCACCACCGCGCGCGCGGCCGTCGAGACGACGCTCCAGGCGAGCAGCAGCGCCTCGGCCTCCTTGGCCAGCGCCTCGTCGCCGGCGTGCTCGAGCGCGGCGACGATCTCGGCCGACGCCTCGGCCGCCCGGCCGATCAGCGTGAGCGCGTGCCCGCGCACGAGCGCCGCTCGCAGGCGCAGGTCGGGATCGGTCTGGAGCGCGAGGGCGGCCTCGGCGAGCGCGACCGCCTCGGCGGCGCCGGCGGTGTAGGTCGCCTCGGCGAGCTCGAGCGCGACGAGCGGCACCTGGTCGGACGGCGGCGGCTCCAGCTGGGCCCGGCGCAGCAGGTTGACGGCGGTCTCGGTGGCCCCGTGGGAGCGCGCACGGGCAGCCGCATCGCGCAGCACGCCGGCGACCCAGCCCTGGCCGCCGGGCGCGGACGCGAGCAGGTGCGCGGCGGCGTCGTCGAGCCGGTCCGGGTCGTCGCGCAGCAGGAGCATCGCGGCGCGGCGGTGCAACGCGTCGCGCTCACCGCGGCCGAGGGCGTCCTTCAGCGCCGTGAACACCAGCGGGCGGACGGCGTCGACGCCGTCCATCAGGCCGGCGGCGGCGAGCTCGTCGCCGGCGGTCGCCGCATGGGCCTCGTCGAGCTCGGCGACGCGGGCGGCGTCGCTCAGCCGGGCCGCCGGGCCCAGCACCGCCAGGGCGCGGGCGAGCCGGCCGGCCTCGGCCGACAGCCCGTCGAGCCGGCGGCGCACGATGGCGACGATCGCCGGCGGCGCGAGCGACCGCGCCTTGGCCGGCGCCGAGCGGGCGCCCTCCCCGCGGGCGAGCTCGCGCGCCAGCTCGCGCAGCAGCAGCGGGATGCCGCCCGTCGCGTCGTGGCAGGCCGAGCACAGCGGGTCGGGCGCGCTCTCGCCCAGCCAGTGGCGCACGAGCGTCGCCGAGCCCGGGCGCGACAGCCCGGCCAGCGGCAGCCGTTCGGTCTCGGCACGGGCGGCGACCCGCTCGAGGTCCGGCGTGGGGGCCGGTCCGCGCGCGCGGGTGAGCACGATCAGGACCCGCAGGCCTTCGAGCCGGGTCGCGAGGTAGTCGACGAAGCGCAGCGAGTCGGCGTCCGCGACGTGCGCGTCGTCGATGGACAGCACGAGCGGTGCGTCCTCGGCGAGGTTGGAGGTGAGCCAGTACAGGCTGTGCAGGACCGCGAAGGTGGGGCGGTCGTCGGCGTCGGGACCACCGCGCAGCGTGGGGATCGCGAGCTCGGCCGGGCCGGACAGGAGGTCCGGCGACCCGACCGTCAGCGGCTCCAGCAGCTGGCGGACGATGCCGAAGGCGTGGTCGCGCTCGAGCTCGGAGCCGCGGGCGAGCAGCACCCGATGGGTGCTGTCGAGCTGCTCGCGCAGCGCGCTCAGCAGGGCGCTGCGGCCGGCGCCCGGCTCGGCCTCGACGAGAACGACGCGGCCGTCCCCGGCGGTCGCAGCGGTCGCGAGCTCGACCAGACGCTCGAGTTCCGGCCCGCGCTCCACCAGGGGCGGAACCGGCCGCGGTTCGGCGATCGCCATGGGCGACGACCCTAGTCCGGCCGGGACCGCCCGCGCAAGGTTGAGGGAAGGATTTCGCATGCGGGGTGTCTTGAGGGATATGAACGTCCTCCCGCTCCGGCGCGCCTGCGCCCTCGCCGCCGTCGCGGCGGCCTGCTCCGGGCTGGCCGCCTGCGGCTCGAGCAGCTCGTCGTCGTCGTCCTCCTCGTCGACCAAGACGTCCTCGGCAACGACGGCGTCCGGCGGCGGCGGTCAGCAGCTGAAGCTCGCCGCGAGCGAGTCGGGCGGCCTGAAGTTCTCGAAATCCTCCCTGAGCGCGAAGACCGGCGCGGTGACGATCACGATGGTCAACCCGAGCGGCAACGCGCAGCCGCACGCCATCGCGGTCGAGGGCAACGGCGTCGACAAGGACGGCCCGATCGCGCAGCCGGGCAAGGATTCCACCGTGACCGTCGACCTCTCCAAGCCCGGCAAGTACACGTTCTACTGCCCGGTCGACAGCCACCGCCAGGCAGGCATGCAGGGGACGCTGACCGTCCAGTAGGGTCGGTCGGGTGTCCTCTGGGACGCCACGCCGCCTGGAACCGCAGGCGCTCGGCGATCACGTCGACCGCCTGTACCGCGCCGCCTGGGCGCTCTGCGGTGACCCTCACGATGCCGAGGACCTGGTGCAAGAGACCTACGCCCGCGTGCTGGCCCGGCCGCGCTTCCTCCGCGGGAGCGACGACCTCGGCTACCTGCTGCGCGCGCTGCGCAACGTCCACCTCGGACGGCTGCGGCGGCTCGGTCGCCGGGTTGCCGAGGTCTCGCTCGACGCTGCGGCGCCGGCCGGCATGGAGAGCGCGGCCGAGGACGTGCGGATGCCGGAGTACGCGCTCGACGTCGCCGAGCTGTTCCGGGCGATCGCGGCGCTGCCGGCCGACGCGGCGCACGCGGTCGTCGCCGTCGACGTGGTCGGGCTGTCCTACGCGGAGGCGGCGTCGCTCCTGCGCATCAAGGAGGCGACCCTGACCACCCGGCTGCACCGTGCCCGCCGGCGGGTTGCGCGATCGCTCGAGACGGAGGAGGCGCGGCTATGAGCGATGAGCAGATCGGGGCCGCGATCCTGCGCGCGTCAGAGACGGTCGCGGCGCCGGCCGCGCTGCGTGCGCGGCTGGCCGCGCCCGCGCCGCGGCGCCGGCGCGTCCCGCGCGCGCCGCGGCTCGCCCTCGGCGGTGCGCTCACCGCCGCGCTGGTCGCGTTCGCGCTGCTGGTCACCGGCACCCCGCCGACCGTCCAGCAGGTCGCCGCCGCCGCGCTGCGCGGACCCACGGCCCCGGCGGCGGGCACCGCCGCCGAGTGGTCGGCGGTCGGGCGCCGCAGCGACCAGGTCGCCGGGCGGCGTGCGGTCACCGTGATCTACCGTCGCGGCGGCGCGGGCATCCACTACGCGATCCTCTCCGGCAAGCCGATCGCCGCGCCGGCCGGGCGCACGGTCAGCGTGGGCGGCCGCCCCTACACCCTCCTGCGCGACGGCTCGACCTCGATCGTCACCTGGCGCGCCGGCGGGCACACGTGCGTGCTGGCCTCCCAGCAGGCGGGGCCGGACGACCTGATCGGCTTCCTGCGGGCGTTCTACGCGTAGCCAGGTTCAGCCGAGGCGCAGCCGGACCTGGCGGGTGCGGCGCTTCCCCGGGTCGGCGAAGGAGAGCACGACCTCGTCGCCCGTCCGGCGCCCGTGCGCGGCGGCGCAGTAGGAGCGCAGCGTGTTGGCGATCGGCTTGCCGTCCACGCCCGCCAGCAGCGAGCCGGGCGCCACGCCGGCCTTCGCCGCCGGCGTCCCGGGCAGTGCGCCGGTGATGCGCAGGCCAGCCGGGAGCTTCGCGTCGCGCAGCTCGGCGTCCGTCGGGTAGCCGAACGTGAAGCCGGTCCACGCCTCGGCCCGGCCGGCCTGCAGCCCGGCGAGCACGCGGCGGGCGCGGTCGACCGCGATCGCGTAGTTGACGTTCTGCAGCGGGCGCCCGTCCGTGCCCAAGGTGCGCGCCGCCGAGTCGACCCCGATCAGCCGGCCGTCGAGGCCGGCGAGCGGGCCGCCCGAGTTGCCGGGGTTCAGCGCCGTGTCGGTCTGCACGACCTCGGGGTAGGCGGGCACGTCCGGGGCCGGGTCGCGGAACGCGGTCCGCGTCCGCGACACGACGCCCGTCGTGGAGCCGACCCCGTCGCCGGCGGCCGCGTCGGCTCCGTAGCCGAGCGCGACCACGGTCTCCCCCTGGCGGACGGACGCGTCCGAGCCGAGCGGCGCGGTGCGCAGGCCGCGGCGGTCGGCGACCGTGAGCAGCGCGAGGTCCTCGCACGGGGATACCCCCGCCACCGTCGCGGGTCGCGAGCGCCCGCCGGCGGAGACCCGGAAATCGTCGCCCTGGTTGACCACGTGGGCGTTGGTGACGATCAGCCCGGCGCCCGCGTCGAGCACCCAGCCCGAGCCGGTGCCCGTGCGCGCACCGCCGCGCTCGGTGACGACGAGGACCGTCGCGGGCGTGAGCTCGGCCACCACGGCCGGAACCGGGTCCTGCGCATCGCCGCCGATCACGCCGGTGACGAGCAGCACCACCACCGCGAGGACCGCCAGCGCCACCGCGCCGGCGCCGATCGCGGTCCGGTTCGCCCGCCGCGTCCCCTGCTCGACCAGCCGCCGGACCATCGAGTGCGTGGCCACCTCGCCGCCGACCCGCGTGCGATCGCTGCCCGGGTCGGGAGCGGACGTACGCCGCGAGCCGCTCGGCGGAGCGAGCGTCATCGAGATCACGACGTCGCCGATGCGCAGGTCCTCCCCGCCCTCGAGCCGGGCCTCGGTCACCGGCCGGCCGTCGACGATCGTCCCGTTCGCCGAACCGAGGTCGGCCAGCGCCCACGACCCGTCGCCGTCCGGCGTCAGGGAGAGGTGGCGACGCGAGGCGCGCGCGTCGCGCACGACGAGATCGCAGCCGTGCTGGCGGCCGAGCACGAAGGGCCGGTCGGCGGGCAGCTCGACCGCGGTCCCGGCGTCCGGCCCCGTGCGCACCTGGAGCCACACGCGGGCGAGACTACGCGACGCGGCCCGAGCCCAGCATCCGCCGCAACTTGACCTGCAGCTGGAGCGGGGAGAACGGGGTCGACAGCCCGTCATCGGCGCCCATCGCCGCGATCCGCCGGCGGCCGGTGGCGCGGCCCGCGCCGAGCAGCACCACCTTCGCGTCGCGCGTGACCGCGTCCGCGCGCAGCGCGGCGCACACGGCGTCGGCGGGCGCGCCGGTCGAGGCGGCGTCGACGAGTACGACGTCCGGCCGCCGCTCCCGGGCGACGGCGAGCACGTCGTCGAGCTCGTGCGCCTCCACGATCTCGCAGCGCTGACCGATCGCCACCCGCGCGATCGCCCGCGCGTTGGCGTCCACCCCCGCGAGCAGCACGATCGCGCGCTGACCGCCCGGGCCGGTCACCCCGGTGAGCGTGTAGACCGACGACGACTCGCCCGAGGAGACGCTCCGGGTGTCCGTCGGCATCGAGTCCGAGTCGCCCTCGGCCGGGATCCGGCGGGCGACCACCGACGAGGGCCGGCGCCCGGCGGAGGAGGACTCGGCCAGCGGCCCGGCGGCGTCGACCACCGCTCGCAGGGCGGAGATCATCGCGCCGCAGCTCGCGAACCGGCGCTCCGGCGACTTGTCCATCGCCTTCGCGATCACGGCATCGAGGCCCTCCGGCAGCCCCCGCCGGCGCTCGGAGAGCTTCGGCGGATCGTCGTGCAGGTGCGCGTACAGGACCGCCATGTCGTTGTCGCGCGGGAACGGGACCTCGCCGGTCAGGCAATGGAAGATCAGGCAGCCGAGCGCGTAGACGTCGGCTCGGCCGTCGAGCTCGCGGCCCTCGACCTGCTCCGGCGCCAGGTAGTGCGTCGTCCCGACGACCTCGCCCACGCGCGTGAGCTCGGCGCCGGACCCCATGCGCTCCTTGGTCAGCCCGAAGTCGGTCAGGAACGCGAGGCGCCCGTCGATCAGGACGTTGGCGGGCTTGACGTCGCGGTGGATGAGCCCGTGGTCGTGCGCGGCGTCCAGCGCGGCGCCGATCTGGCGGCCGATGTCGAGCACCCGGAACGGGCCGAGGCGCCGCTCCTCGCGCAGCACGTGCGAGAGGTCCTGTCCGGGCACGTACTGCATGGCGATGTAGAGCAGACCGTCGACCTCGCCGGCGTCGTACACCGTGACGACGTTCGGATGGGTGAGCCCGGCGGCGATCCGCGCCTCGCGCAGGAAGCGCTCGCGGAAGTCCTGGTTCTCGGACAGGTCGGGGACGATGATCTTCAGCGCCGCGCGCCGGCGCAGCGTCTGATGCTCGGCGAGGTAGACGACGCCCATGCCTCCGCGCCCGATGCGATCCTCGATGCGGTACCCGGCGACGACGGTCCCCACGGTGGGGTCGGGCGGCGTGTCCGGCATCATCTGCAGCATGGCAGACCCCGCAGACCGCGACCGCGGCACGGTTCGCTCCACGGCGCTCCATGGCGCGTGGGTGCTCATCGCCGGCCCGGACGCCACCTCGGCGGCCCGCCTGCGCGCCCGGCTGGCCGACCTCGGCGCGGCCGCGGTCGAGCTCGCCGTCGATCCCGAAGACGCGATCGCGCGCGCCGCCGCGGCCCGTCCCGACGCGGTGCTCGCGCTGCCCGGCTTCGGCGACGCGCTGCGCGCCCGGCTCGATCCGCTCGGCACGGGCGGCGGCCCGCCGGTGGTCGCGGTCGACGAGTTCCCCGGCCTGCCGGCCGGGACGGCCGGCGACGACGCCGTGCTCGACCGCCTCGGGCTGCTGCTCGAACGCCACCGCCTGCGCGCCCGTGTCCGCGACCTCGAGGCGGTCGTCGCCTCGGGCGCCGTCAGCGCCCGCCGCGAGGCCCAGAACGCCGAGGAGGACGCGCTGCAGCGGCTATCGGCCACGGCGGAGTACCGCGACGACAACACCTGGGAGCACACCCAGCGGGTCGCGGTGATGGCGGCGCGGCTCGGCCGCCGGCTCGGCCTCGACGACATCGACGTGGACCTGATCCGCGGCGCGGCGCCGCTGCACGACCTCGGCAAGGTGGCCGTGCCGGACTCGATCCTTCTCAAGCCCGAGAAGCTGACCGACGAGGAGTACGAGGTCATCAAGACGCACGCGGCGGTCGGCGCCTCGATCCTCGACGGCTCGACCTCGCCGTTGTTCCAGACCGCCGCCCGGATCGCCCGCGCCCACCACGAGCGCTGGGACGGCGCGGGCTACCCGGACGGGCTGACGGGCGAGGACATCCCGGTCGCCGGCCGGCTCGTCGCCGTCGCCGACGTGTTCGACATCCTCGTGCACGAGCGCCCGTACAAGGAGGAGTGGTCGGTCGAGGACGCCGCCGAGGAGATCCGCCGCAACGCGGGCTCGCAGTTCGACCCCGCCGTCGTCGAGGCGTTCGACGATCTCGGGGCGGCGATCTGGAAGGCGCTGGCCTCGGACTTCTAGCGGAACGTCCAGAGCGTCGAGGCACCATAAAGTCGCGCGCTGATCGAGCCGATGCACAGCGTGGAATGTCCCTCCGCGCCCTCGCTCTCGTCCCATTGGCCGCCGCGCTCCTCGCCACGGGCTGCGGCGGCGCCACGCCCTCCACACCGCACGACGGCCGGCCCCCGGCGCCCGCGCGCAGCACGCCCGCCCAGTCCTCCAACGGCCTGCTGGTCGGCGCCACCGACCTGCGGCTCGGCGACGCGTCGGTCGGCAGCCGGCGGACGGGCGTCCGCGAGCTGCCGGTCCCGCAGCGCCGGATCGACCCCGACCGGCTGCGCCGCCACGCCGCGAACCGGCAGGGCATCGGCGCCGGCGCAAGCTGCCCGGACCAGGATCTGCTGCCGGACGGCACCAACACCGCCGCGGTGATCGCCTCCACGCTCTGCCTGCTCAACGGCGAGCGCGCCGACGCGGGGCTGCCGCCGCTGACGCAGGACGACAGGCTCGCCGCCGCCGCGCTCGAGCACTCGCAGGACATGGTCGCCAACCACTACTTCGACCACGTCGCACTCGACGGCCGCGACGTCGTGGACCGCATCCGCGCGAGCGGCTACCTCCCGGACGACCAGCCGTGGACGATCGGGGAGAACCTCGCCTGGGGCACGGGCACGCTCGCGACGCCGTGGAGCATCGTGCTCGCCTGGATGAACTCGCAAGGCCATCGCGAGAACATCCTGCGCTCGGCGTTCAAGCAGATCGGCTTCGGCGTCGTGCCGGGGAACCCGCACACCACCGACGGCATCGGCGCGACCTACACGACGACCTTCGGGTCGCTCAGCGCCGCCGGGCCGTCCTCCACGCGCTCCGGGTCTCCGGCGCCGGCGGCCGCCGCGCCCGCGAAGCCCGCCGCCCGCAAGTCCGCGGTGACACCAACCCACACGTCCAGCGCTCGCCGCCGGGCGCGCGCCGCGCGGCGCCACGAGCGGCGGCTGCACGCGAAGGCGACGCGCGCCGCCCGCGCCGCCCGCGCCTGAGCCTTGAGGCGGGGTTGAGGGACGGCTGCTTTCCTGCGATGGCATGAGTTCCAGGGTTGAAGCGAAGGCCGCCGCCCGCGACGCGCGGCTGCAGGCGGAGGCCGCCGACGCCGCACGCGTCAAACGGCTGCGCCGGGTGCGCGTGCTGGTCGGACTCGGGCTCGTCGCGCTGCTGGTCGCCGTCGGCGCCGTCGCGGCCGGCAGCTCCGGCTCCAAGACGGCCGCCCTGCCGAAGGGGACCAACGTCAACACCCTGTTCGCCGGAATCCCGCAGAACGGCCTCACGCTCGGCAAGGCGAGCGCGCCGGCGACGCTCGAGGAGTTCGTCGACCCCCAGTGCCCGTACTGCCGCGAGTTCTCGCTGCAGGCGATGCCGACCCTGGTCAAGGACTACGTGCGCACCGGCAAGCTCAAGCTCGTGCTGCGCCCGATCGCGATCATCGGCCCGGACTCGGTCACCGCGGACCGGACGCTCGTCGCCACCTCGCTGCAGAATCGAGCGTTCCCGTACCTCGACCTCTTCTACGCCAACCAGCAGACGGAGAACTCGGGCTACGTGAACGACGCGTTCCTGCGCCAGGTCGGCCACGGCATCACCGGCCTCGACATGGCTGCGGCGCAGAAGGCGGCCACGACGGACAGTCAGGTCACGAAGACGCTCGACGCGTCGGGCACGCGCGCGAAGGCGCTCGGCGTGAGCGGGACGCCGACGCTGTTCCTGACCACCGGAACCAGCAAGCCGCAGCAGCTCACGCTCGACGCGAACGATTACGCGGGCTCGCTCTCCAGCGCGCTCAACCAGGCGCTCGGCGTCTGAGCAGCGCCAGCCCCGGAGAGCTGACCACGGGCGCGTAGCCCGCCGCGCGGGCCCACGCCTCCTCCGGCGCGACCCCGTGCCCGCGGCCGACGACCAGCAGGTCATAGCGGCGGGCGCGCAGCCGGGCGGTGAAGCGCGCGGGGTCGTCGTAGCGGCGCAGCATGTGTGCCACGAACGGCCCGGCGTACTCGACGCGGTTGCCCAGCCGCGGGCCGAACGCGGGCAGGACTGGGGAGACCCCGCTCACCCCCCAGATGCCCGCGAGCCCGACGCGATGACCGGACGGAGCGCGGGCGTCGATCCAGCCCAGGACCGGGTCGGCGGCGGCGTACGACCGCCCGTCGAGGCGGTTGGCGGTGATGCCGGCCCCGGCGACCGCCAGCACCAGCGCGGCACCCGCGAGCACACGCGGCGGCACGCGCCGGGAGACGGCCACGGCCGCCGCCACGATGCTCGCCGCGGCGGCGATCTGCCACAGCGGGAGCCCGGGGCGGTACTCGGCGCGCAGCCCCTGCAGGACCGCGACGCCGAGCGCCGAGGCGATGACGACCTGCGCCGGCGACGGCAGCCGGCTCGCGGCCCAGGCGAGGCCGCAGGCGCCGACCGCGAGCGCCGGCAGCGCGTAGCGGGTGGAGGCGAACGCGAGCACTGGCGCGCCCTCCGGGCCGAACGCGCCGTAGGTGACCACGCCATAGCCGGCGACCAGCGCCAGCGCCGCCAGCCCGGCGGCGGCAGGGACGAGCGCGCGCCGCCAGGCGGCGGCGGCGATCGCGGCCAGCCCGCCGGCGAAGAGGACGTAGCCGGGCGCGGCGAAGAACGCGTCGAACTGGGGGAGCAGGTAGCGGCGCCACACCTCGCCGTCGAACAGGTAGTGGGCGAGGTTCCAGCCGGCCGCGGCCCGGATCGGGTCCGGCGGGGCCGGGAACGGCCCGAGCGGCTGCGGGAACAGCGGGTTCGACGCCTCGACCGTGTTGCGAACGAGCCAGATCCCGCCCACGAGCACCGCGACCGCGGTCACCGCGGCCGTCTCGGCCGCGACCCGCCGCCACGGCGTCCGCGCCGCCAGCCGCGCCAGCGCCCACACCGCGACCAGCGGCGGCAGCGTCGTCAGCGCGTACCACTTCGTGCCGAGCGCGATCCCGAGCGCGACCCCCGCCAGCACCAGGTCCCCGCGCGCGTGCGTGCGCCGGTGCCGCAGCAGGAACAGCGCGCCCGCCATGAACGCGAACGTCATCGGGGTGTCGGTGTTCGCGCCGTCGATCGCGACCTTGGCAAGGACAGGGATCGCCGCGAACAGCGCGGCGGCGAGCGCCGCCCACGCGCGCGGTGTGCCGAGCTCGCGCGCGCCGGCGGCCACCGCGAGGCAGGCGGCGACGCCGTAGGCGGCGGGCACGAGCCGGGCCAGGAACGCCGAGTGGAACGGCAGCACCACCGCGAGCAGGAGCACGTTGCCGTGCTGGGGATAGGTGGCGTTGGAGTAGTCGGGGAAGAACTGGTCGAGCTGCCACATCGAACCCGAGTCGATCCAGCGCGCGACCTGCGGCAGCTGGAAGTTCAGCGCGTCCGAGGACACGATCGGCTGGCCGGCCTGCTGCCGCAGGTACGCGAGCGCAGCGCCGCCCGCCAGCGCCACCGCGATCGCGGCGACCACCCGGACTGCGCGGCTGCCCGGCTCGTCGGTGGCCGGCGGCAGCGGGGCCGGCCGGGGCGTCCGCGGCCGCTGCCACCGGGCGAGCGCCGCGACCGCGAGCGACGCGGCGACGACGGCCGGCCGCGACAGCAACCCCAGGGCGAGCGGGACGAGGTGCTCGGCGATCAGCGCCGCGGTGGCCAGCACCGCCCAGGCCACGAAGCCGTCCAGTCCGGTGGCGCCGGGGACCACCCGCTGCCAGGCCACCCAGCCGGCGTAGGCGGCGCAGCCGAGGGCCACTGCGAGCAGCACGATGCCCCCCGCGAAGACCCCAGGCGTGACCATCCGCGCACCCTACGCGGCGCCCCCGCCGGCGGCCGCCTGACGCGAGTGGCATATCATCGAAGGCTCAACCGCTCGCCCGACCGAAGGGGGTCGAACAGAGAATGCCGGAGCAGCCCGCCCGCGTCCTGGTCGTCGCACACAAGACGGCAGCGACCCCAGCCCTGCTCGAAGCGGTGCGCGAGCGCGCGGCCCGCTCGGCGGCCACCTTCACGCTCCTCGTCCCGGCCGCGGCCCACGGCCTGGCCCAGATCACCGATCCGGAGGACGCGGGTGACGACGAGGCGGTGCAGACGATCGAGCTCGCGGTCCCGGTGCTCGAGGAGGCCGCGGGCGGCGAGGTCGACAGCATGATCGGCGTCGCCGAGCCGCTGGCCGCGATCCAGGACGCGATCAACCTGCACGGGTTCGACGAGATCATCATCTCGACGCTGCCGACGCGCGTCAGCCGCTGGCTGAAGGTCGACCTCCCGCACAAGGCCGCCGGCCTCGGGCTGCCGGTCACGCTCGTCACCGCGAGGGGGATCGAGCGCCTGCCGGCCGCCGCCACCTAGATTCTCGTTGGTGCCGACCGTCGGGATCTGCGAGGACGATGACGAACTGCGCGGGGTCGTCCGCAGCGCGCTCGAGCGCGACGGGCTCGAGGTGCGGGCGACCGGATCGGGCACCGATGCGATGGCGAGCTTCGCCGGCCGTCCTCCCGACGTCCTGGTGCTCGACATCGGCCTGCCGGACGCCGACGGCCGTGATCTCTGCCAGGCGCTGCGAGCCCAGGGCGTCACGGCGCCCGTGCTGTTCCTGACCGCCCGCGACGCGCTGCCCGACCGTCTGAGCGGCTTCCACGCCGGCGGCGACGACTACCTGACCAAGCCGTTCGAGCTCAAGGAGCTGCTGGTCCGGGTGCGCGCGCTGTTGCGCCGCGTGGCCCCGGCGGAGCCGCCGGCGAACGGCCTGTTGCTCGACGAGTCCACGCACGCCGTGGTCCACGACGGGACGGCGGTGCGGCTGACGCCGACCGAATACCGCCTGCTGAGCGCCCTGGCCGCGACGCCGGGAGACGTCGTGCGCCGGGGCGCCCTGATCGCCGCCGGCTGGCCGGACGGCGCGCTCGTGCACCCGAACACCCTTGACGTCTACTTCGCGCGAATCCGCCGCAAGCTCCGTGAGGCCGGGGCGCCGCAGGCCATCGGGACGGCGCGCGGGGTCGGGTACGTGCTGCGGTGAGCCTGCGCTCCCGGCTGCTCGTCACCGCGCTCACCACGCTCGCGATCGGGCTGGGGGCGCTCGTCGCGATCGGCAACAGCCTGCTCGACGTGCGTGTGAACGCCGAGGCGACGAGCCTCCTGCGCGCTCGCGCGGACGCCGAGATCGCTGGGTTGGCGATCACACCGGCAGGGCTGCAGATCCGCGAGACCGCGAACGACGACGCGCTCGACCAGCGCTCGTGGGTCGTGTCGGGTGCCCACGTGCTCGAGCGGCCGCCGCACGTCGATCCGGCGCTCGACGCCGCCGCCCTCACCATGGCCCGTGCCGGCCGCGCCGCCGAGATCGACGGCCCCGCCGACATCCGCCTGCGCGCCCGCCCGGTGCGAGCCCCCGGCGGCCGGGTGCTCGGCACGGTCGTCGTCGGGTTCTCCGTGGCGCCGGTCGAGCTCCTGCAGCAGGAGGTGCTCGCCGGCTCCCTGGTCGTCGCCGTGCTGGTGCTGGTCGCGGGCGGCGTCGCCATTCGGTCCGCGGTCGCCGGAGCGCTGCATCCCGTCGCCCGGATGACCGCCGACGCCGAGGACTGGAGCGCGCACGACCTCGAACGGCGCTTCGATCTGGGCGCCCCGCGTGACGAGCTGACCGGGCTGGCCGCCACGCTCGACCGGCTGCTGGGCCGGATCGCCGCGTCCCGCCGCCACGAGCAGCGCTTCGCCAGCGAGGTCGCCCACGAGCTGCGCACCCCGGTCTCGGGGATCCTCGGCCGCGCGCAGCTGGCGCTCGACGCCGACGGGCCGGACGTCGCGCAGGAGCGCGAGCAGGCGCTCCGCGCGGTGATCGAGCAGGCGACCCGGCTCGACACGACGATCGACACGCTGATGGCGGTCGCCCGGCGGGAGATCGATCCCGAAGGGGGCACCGTGGACCTTGCCGCGCTGGCTCGCGAGGTTCCCGGCACCGAGGTCGAGATCCCGCCCGGGCTGCCCCCGGCCGAGGGCGAGCCCGAGGTCGTGCGGCGCGCGCTCGCCCCGCTGGTCGACAACGCCCGCCGCCACGCGCGCAGCACCGTGCGGCTGGTGCTCTCCGGCGACGGCGCGCGCGTGCGGATCGCCGTCCGCGACGACGGCGACGGCGTCGATCCCCGCCTCGGCGAGCGGGTGTTCGACCCCGGGGTGCGCGGCGAGGACGACCCCGCCGCCGGTGCGGGTCTCGGGCTCCCGCTGGCGCGCCGGCTCGCGCGCTCGTGCGGCGGCGACGTGCGGCTCGGCGCGGGCCCCGGCGGCTGCTTCGAGCTCGAGCTGCCGGCCGTCCAAGCGTCCAGTTCAGGCCCATCAGTCAGGTAACCGCAAGGTCTGGGCCCGCACCCTGACCGTTATGAGCACCATCGCCCAGCCACATCCGGGGCCCTCGCTGGGTCGCCGGATGCTCAACAAGGTCCCGGAAGTCACCCTCTTCTTCTGGGTCATCAAGATCATGTGCACGACGGTCGGGGAGACCGCTGCCGATTATCTGAACGACAGTCTCGGCTTCGGCCTCACGAACACCACCGTCGTCGCGGGCGCCCTGCTCGTCGTCCTCCTCGCGGCCCAGTTCAAGGTCCGGCGTTACGTCCCGCCGCTGTACTGGTCGGTCGTCGTCGTCATCAGCGTCTTCGGCACGCTGATCACCGACAACCTGACCGATCGCTTCAACGTGCCGCTCACGCTGAGCACCGCGGTCTTCGCCGTCATCCTGGCGAGCGTGTTCGGCGTCTGGTACGCCGTCGAGCGCACCCTCTCGATCCACACGATCGTGACGTCGCGTCGCGAGGCCTTCTACTGGCTGGCGATCCTGTTCACATTCGCCCTCGGCACCGCCGCCGGCGACCTCGTCGCCGAGCAGTTCTCGCTCGGGTACTGGGTCTCCGCGCTGATCTTCGGCGGCATCATCGCCGCGATCACCGCCGCGCACTACGGCCTGAAGCTGAACGCCGTCCTGAGCTTCTGGCTCGCCTACATCCTCACCCGGCCGCTCGGCGCGTCGATCGGCGACGGGCTCTCGCAGACGCACAAGGACGGTGGCCTCGGGCTGGGGACGACGGGCACGAGCTACCTGTTCCTGAGCGCGATCCTGCTGCTGGTGGCGTTCCTGTCGATCACGAAGCGCGACCAGACCCCGCCGGAGCGCATCGAGGCGGAGCTGTCCGAGCCGCACGGCGGCCACGCGCACCACCCGCACGGTCACCGCGGCGGCGCGCCGCGCGTCGCCGAGCAGGAGGGGTAGATCTCGCGCAGGGCAGGCGGCCCGCTCGCGCGGCGGGCCGCCTACCCTGCTCGGGGTGCCACGGCTGATCTTCTGGACCCAGGTGCTGATCGTCATCTTCATCCTGGCCGGCGTGGTGATCGCCGCGACCAAGCTCTGATGCCGGGCTTCGTCGCACCGGATCCGGGTACGATCGCGTTCACATGATCCGCTCCATCGTCGTCGGGACCGACGGGTCCGATACCGCTCGCAAGGCCGTCCAGGAGGCGGCCGACCTCGCCGCCCAGGTCGGCGCGGCGATGGACATCGTGTCCGCCTACGCGCCCGTCTCCAGTCAGCGTCTGAAGGAGGAAGCCCGGCAGGCTCCCGAGGACCTGCAGTGGATGGTCACGCCGCGCGAGGACGTCGACGCCAAGCTGCGGGAGGCCAAGGAGCTGGCCGAGGGCGCGGGGGTCAAGGCGGTCAGCGTGCACCCGCGCGAAGGGGACCCGGCGGACGCGATCCTCGACGTCGCCGAGGAGCAGGGCTCCGACCTGATCGTGGTCGGCAACAAGGGGATGTCGGGCGCCAAGCGCTTCCTGCTCGGCTCCGTGCCGAACAGGGTGTCGCACCACGCACCCTGCTCGGTGCTCATCGTCCGCACCACCTGACGCCGCCGAGTCCGCCATCGGACCCGCCGCAATTGGCATTCGCGTGTTCCGTGCGGAGGAGTAGGTTGCCCCGCTACTTGTCGGTCCCGAGGGGAAGAACCTCCAGAGTGAAACGTCTCGTGACCCGCGCCGGGGGGCGCCTGGTGCGGCCTGTCGTGCTGGTGCTCGCCGCCGGCGCGCTCGTGCCGTCGACGGCTGCGG
>JAXDHL010000657.1:0-4108 GCA_034664525.1 Solirubrobacteraceae bacterium | reverse complement strand
CCTCCAGCAGCTCCTTGAGCTCCTCGAGGCTGACGCCCAGCAGCGCCTTGAAGCGCAGCGCCTCGCGCAGGCGATCGACATCCTCGGGCGCGTAGAGGCGGTGGCGGCCCGCAGCCCGCTCGCCGCCCGCGGGCAGCAGCCCGATCTCCTCGAAGTAGCGGATGGTCCGCGGCGTGGTGCCGACCATGCGCGCGACCTCGCCGATACGCAGGCCGGCGGCGGCCGCCACCGCGGGATCCGTCGTCGCCGGGGCCGGGCTCATGCCGCCACCGCCTCGCGCGCGGCGCGGGCTCGCGCCTCGGCCTCCTGGCTGGGACGCAGCAGCGACACGGCCGCGCCCGCGAACGACGTCGCCGCCAGCACCCACAGCGCGAGGTGCATGTTGTGGATGAACGGCCGCAGGGCGGCGTCGGAGATCCCCGACGAGACGCCCGAGAAGATCGACAGCAGGACCTTGGTCGGCACCGCGCTGGTGATGATCGCCAGCACGAACGCGATCGACAGCACCGAGCCGGTGTTCTGCAGCATCATCCGCGTCCCGCCCGCGATGCCGCGGCGGTGCGCCGGCACCGACCCCATCATCGCCGACGTGTTGGGCGAGTTGAACATGCCCGACCCGAGCCCGGCGATCAGCAGCCACGTGGCCGCCCACCAGTACGACGTGCCGGTGCCCAGCGTGGTCATGCCCGCCATCCCGATCGCCGAGACGACGAGGCCCGCGGCCGCCAACGTGCGCGCGCCGTGGCGGTCGGCGTAGGCGCCCGACAACGGCGACGAGATCAGCATGCCCAGGGCCAGCGGCGCGAGCTTGACGCCGGCGAGGATCGGGTCGTCGCCCAGCGCGCCCTGGAAGTACAGGACGAACACGAAGGTCAGGGCGAAGCGCGACAGCCCGGCGAGGAACGCGGCGCCGGTGGCGGCGGCGAAGCCGCGGTCGGCGAACAGCGACAGGTCGAGCATCGGGGCGACGGCGCGGCGCTCGATCGCCACGAACGCCGGCAGCAAGACCACGGCCGTGGTCAGCGAGCCGATCGTCAGCGCGTCGTTCCAGCCGACGATCCCGCCCCGCGAGATGCCGAGGGTCAGCCCCGTGAGCCCGAGCACGAACGTGACCGTGCCCCACCAGTCGAAGCGCCGGTCCTGCTCGGGACGGACCAGCTCCTGGAGGACGATCGCGGCCCAGAGCGTGCCGATCACGCCGAGCGGCACGTTGAACCAGAAGACCCAGTGCCACGAGATCGCGACCAGCGCGCCTCCGAGGACGGGTCCGAGCACCAGGCCGACGCCCGCGACCATCACGTTGGTGCCCATCGCGACCCCCAGCTGCTCGCGCGGGAAGGCGTCGGTGACCAGCGCCGAGGCGTTGGCGAACAGCAGCGCGCCGCCGATGCCCTGGACGATGCGCCAGAGGATGAGGTCGGTGCCGCCGGTGGCGAAGCCCGCGCCCAGCGACGCGAGGGTGAAGACCGCGAAGCCGGCGACGAACGCCCGCTTGCGCCCGAAGAGGTCGCTCAGCCGGCCGAAGGTGAGCACCAGGACGGTCGAGGCGATCATGAACGCGAGGATCACCCAGACGAGCGTGAGCAGGCTGACGCCGAGCGCCTTCTCCAGGTCGGGGAGGGCGATCACGAGCGTGCCGGAGTTCACCGTCGCCAGGAGCATCCCGAGGCTCGTGCAGCTCAGCGCCCACCACTTGTAGTGCTCGTGATCGGCGGCGACGCCGAGGCGGCGGCGACGGACGGTGGAGGGCGCGGGGTCGGCGGACATCTCGCACGATGCTACCCCAACCTGTTCCTTACGTGAACGTCAGGTTCTTCGGTTCGGTTGTGGTCGCCGCCGCGTGGGCGTAGCGTCGCGCCATGGTCGAGCGAGCGTTGCCCCGGGTGTGCGTCATCGGCGCCGGATCGAGCGGGATCGCCGCTGCCAAGGTGCTGCACGAGCGCGGGATCCCGTTCGACGTCTACGAGACCTCCGACCGTGTCGGCGGCAACTGGGTCTTCGGCAACGTCAACGGCATGTCGTCGTCCTACCGCTCGCTGCACATCAACACGTCGCGGGAGCGCATGGAGTACTCGGACTTCCCGATGCCCACGTCCTATCCCGACTTCCCGCACCACACGCAGATCGCCGAGTACTTCGACGCCTACGTCGACCACTTCGGCTTCCGCGACCGCATCCGCTTCGCCACCGCCGTCGAGGACGTCGCCCGCCGCGACGACGGTGGCTGGGACGTGCGCATCGCCGGCGGCGAGGCCGTCGCCTACGACGCGGTCCTCGTCGCCAACGGCCATCACTGGGACCCGCGCCTGCCCGAGCCGGCGTTCCCCGGCCACGACACGTTCGACGGCGAGCAGCTGCACGCCCACCACTACCGGACCGAGGACCAGCTGGCGAGCCGCGACGTGGTCGTGCTCGGCATGGGCAACTCGGCCATGGACATCGCCGTCGACGCGTCGTACGCCGCGAGCCACACGTACCTGGCGGCGCGCCGCGGCGCGCACGTCATCCCCAAGTACCTGTTCGGCCGTCCGATCGACCAGATCGGCGGCGCCGAGTGGCTGCCGAGCTGGGTCCGCTTCCCGATCGTCCGGCTGATGCTGCGCCTGTCGGTCGGCTCGATGGAGACCTACGGCCTGCCGCGGCCCGACCACAAGTTCGCCCAGGCGCACCCGACGATCTCCGGGCGCATCCTGGACCGTCTGGCCCACGGCGCGATCGTGCCCAAGCCGAACATCGCCGCGCTGGAGGGCGACCAGGTGCGGTTCACCGACGGCAGCTCGGTCCACGCCGACCTGGTGGTCTACTGCACCGGCTACCGGATCTCGTTCCCGTTCCTCGATCCCGAGCTGCTGGCCGCGCCCGACACCGAGGTGCCGCTCTACCGCCACGTGTTCCACCCCGACGTCGAGGGGCTCTACTTCGTGGGGCTGATCCAGCCGCTCGGCGCGATCATGCCGATCGCCGAGCGCCAGTCCGAGCTGATCGCCGACCACCTCCAGGGCCGGCACGCGCTGCCGTCCACCGCGGAGATGCGGCGCGCGATCCGCCGCGAGCGCGCCCGCATGCGCCGTCGCTACGTGGCGTCCAAGCGCCACACCATCCAGGTGGACTACGACGACTACATGCGGGCGCTGCGCAAGGAGCGCGAGGCCGGCGCCGAGCGCGCCATCAGGGGTGCCGTAGGCGGCCGGCGAGGCCGAGGCCCACGACCGCCGGCCGTCGCCGCCGGAGGTCCCCAGTCGCGGTAGCGACACAGTCTCCTGGCGCTCCTGGGGCGACAACGCCTGCGGCCCCTCGATCGACAGGCGGGGCAGGCGCCGGTCCAGGACCGAGAGGAACGGCCTGGGCGGCTGCGGTGCGGGAAACCGCACCAGAGGCAGCCGCACGGGCGAACGGGGGACTTCCCTGATGCGCGGTGAGTCAGGCGAGGAGACGATGCGCAGCGACTCCTCTCCCTGACTCCCCCGAGGCCACCCGTGATCTTCACCGCCCGTCCCGCCGTCGAGCTGGACACCCTCCGCCGGCAGTTCACCGGCGACATCCATGCGCCCGGCGACGCCGGGTACGACGACGCCCGTCAGGCGTGGAACCTGCTCCTCGACCAGCAGCCGGCGTTCGTCGCCGTGCCACGGACCGCCGACGACGTCAGCGCGGTCGTGTGCTTCGCCCGCGAGGCCGGCCTGCGCGTCGCCCCGCAGGGCACGGGCCACAACGGCCAGGCGCGCAGCAGCCTGCAGGACAGCATCCTGCTCAACACCAAGCTGATGCGCGGCGTGCGGATCGACGCCGAGCGTCGTCTGGCGCGCGTCGAGGCCGGCGCGCTGTGCGGCGACCTCACCGGCCCGGCGTCGGAGCTCGGCCTCGCCGCGCTGGCCGGCTCCTCGCCCGACGTCGGGCTCGTGGGCTACTGCCTCGGTGGTGGCATCGGGTGGATGGCGCGTGCCTTCGGCCTGTGCTGCAACACCATCACCTCGATCGAGGTCGTCACGGCCGACGGCGCGCAGCTGACCTGTGACGAGGAGCAGCACCCCGAGCTGTTCTGGGCGCTGCGCGGCGGCACGGGCAGCGCCGCGGTCATCACCGCCATGGAGCTCCGGCTGATCGCGGT
>JAXDHL010000656.1:0-4358 GCA_034664525.1 Solirubrobacteraceae bacterium | reverse complement strand
TCGCGCGCGCGACGGAGTACCTCGAGCGCTCGGAGCTCGGCGCACTGCTGTGCTTCGACATGGCGAACATCCGTTACATCACGGCGACGCACATCGGCACGTGGGCGCAGGACAAGCTCAATCGCTTCTGCCTGCTCGCGCGCGGCGACGAGCCGATCATGTGGGACTTCGGCTCGGCCGCCCGCCATCACGCGCTCTACTGCCCGTGGCTGGGGGAGGAGCGGTCGCGCTCGGGCATCTCGACGCTGCGCGGCGCGATGAGCCCCGAGTCGGGCCGCGCCGAGAGTGTCGCCAAGAAGATCCGCGTCGAACTGGACGAGCGCGGGCTCCTCGGCGAACCCGTGGGCGTGGACGCGATCGAGCCCGCGGTGCTGTTCGCCCTGCAGGCCGAGGGCGTCCAGATCGTCGACGGTCAGCAGCTCATGCAGCAGGCACGCGTGATCAAGACGCGCGACGAGATCACGCTGCTCAACACCGCCTGCTCGATGGTCGACGCGGCCTACGAGGAGCTCTACCGCGCGCTGCGCCCGGGCGTTCGTGAGAACGATTGCGTCGCGCTGGTCAACAAGGTGCTCTACGAGGCGGGCTCCGAGTTCGTCGAGGGCGTCAACGCGATCTCCGGCGAGCGCTGCTCGCCGCACCCGCACGTCTTCACCGACCGCGCGCTGCGTCACGGCGACCCCGCGTACTTCGACATCCTGCACTCGTTCAACGGCTACCGCACGTGCTACTACCGCACGTTCGCGGTGGCCAGCGCGTCACCCGCCCTGGTCGACGCCTACAAGCGCTGCCGCTACTACCTCGACGCGGCCATCGACCGCATCCGGCCCGGGGTCACGACCGGCGAGGTCGTCGAGGTCTGGCCGGAGGCGCAGGAGTTCGGCTTCCCGGACGAGGAGGCCGCGTTCGCGCTGCAGTTCGGCCACGGGGTCGGGCTCTCGATCTGGGAGAAGCCGGTCTTCAGCCGGCTCGTCTCGCTCGACCACCCGGAGGTGATCCAGGAGGGGATGGTGTTCGCGCTGGAGACCTTCTGGCCGGCCAGCGACGGCTGGTCGGCGGCGCGCATCGAGGAGCAGCTCGTCGTGACCAAGGACGGCTGCCAGGTCATCACCCGCTTCCCCGCCGAGGATCTCGTGATCGCGGGCAAGCCCTACTACACGACGGGTGGAGGGCTGCCGCTGGAGCGCGAGGTGACCTCGGACCGCAACACGGTGCTCGATGCCGCAGAGCGAACGGCCGTCCCCAGCACCAACGGCAAGCTGCTACATCACAGCTGATGGGAAAGACCGTCGGCCGGAGCGCCTCGGCGACGCTGCGCGACGTCGCGCGGCTGGCTGACGTGCACCCCGGCACGGTCTCTCGCGCGCTGAACCCGGAGACGCGCAAGCTGGTCAACGACGAGACCGCCCAGCGCGTGCTGGAGGCGGCGGCGACGCTCGGCTACCGGCCCAACCCGATCGCCCGCGGCCTGAAGACGAACCGTTCCTACACGGTCGGCGTGCTCGTCCCGGACCTGATGAACCCGCTGTTCCCCCCGATCGTGCGCGGGATCCAGGACAAGCTCGAGCAGGCCGGCTACACGCCGCTGATCGCCAACACCGACAACGACCGCGAGCGCGAGCGCAACGACTTCGAGGCGATGCGGGCGCGCCAGGTCGACGGGGTGATCACCGCCACCGCGCGGCTCGATCACGGGGTGCTGGACGAGATGGCCGCGGCCGGCCTGCCGATCGTGCTGGTCAACCGCCGCGTCGCCGACGGCACGCTGCCGAGCGCGACCGCCGACGACCACGAGGGAGCGCGGCTCGCGGTCGCGCACCTGGCGGCGCTCGGCCACACGCGGATCGCGCTCCTGGGCGGCCCGCAGGAACTCTCGACCGGCCGCCTTCGCCGCGAGGGCTTCTTCGCCGGCATGGCCGAGGCGGGGCTCGAGGTCGGCCCTGAGCTGGCGGTGTTCGGCGCCGCCTTCACCGAGCCCGAGGGTGCCCGGCTGTGCCGCGAGCTGATGACCCACTACCCGACGGCCATCGTCGCCGGCAACGACCTGATGGCGCTCGGCTGTTACGACGTCTTCCTCGAGCTCGGCCTGCACTGCCCGCGCGACGTGTCGGTCATCGGCTTCAACGACATGCCCTTCTCCGAGCGGTTCAACCCGCCGCTGAGCACGATCCGCATCCCCCAGTACGAGATCGGGGCCGCCGCGGCCGAGCTGCTGCTCGAGCAGCTCGGACAGGGCGAGACAACGGTGCGCCACGTCGTGCTCGAACCCGAGCTCGTGGTGCGCGCCTCGACCGGTTCACCCCGCTAAAGACTTGACAACACCGGTGGCCTGACTTACGGTGCACACGATTGCTGCAATCGTTTGCAAGCAGCGCGAGGAGGAGATGACGGATGGGGCTCTGGAGCACACGCCGTTCGATAGGAGTCCTGGTCGCCGCCCTGGCGATCGGCGTCGGCGCCTGCGGGGGAAGCGATAGCTCGAGCAACGGCGCGAGCGGCGGATCGGCCAGCAAGACCGCCGAGGCCAAGCCGCTGAAGATCGGCGCCTCGCTCCCGCTCACCGGTGACTTCTCAGAGCCCGGCAAGGCCGCCGAGCAGGGCTACAAGGTCTGGCAGGCGATGATCAACGACAAGGGCGGCCTGCTCGGGCGCAAGGTCGAGCTCGTCATCAAGGACGACGCCTCCAATCAGAACACCGTCGTCTCGGACTACAACGCGTTGATCAGCGGCGACAAGGTCGACATGCTCCTGGGCACGTTCTCCTCGCTGCTGAACCTGCCGGCCTCCGCCGTCGCCGAGCGTGCGCGGATGCTCTACGTCGAGCCCGCCGGCGGCAACCCGGACATCTTCAAGCGCGGCTTCAAGACGATCTTCTTCGCCCAGCAGGCGACGGCCGCCCACCAGGGCGACGTCTGGGCGAAGTGGCTCACGGAGCTGCCCGCGGACAAGCGGCCCAAGACGGCCGCCTACCCGACGCTCGACGACCCGTTCACGACGCCGACGTCGGAGGGCATCGAGGCGATCCTCAAGGCCGCCGGCATCCAGACCGTCTACCGCAAGACCTACACGGCGGACACCAAGAACTTCGACTCGATCGCCAACGCGGTCAAGGCCAAGAGCCCCGACCTCGTGGTCGCCGGCACGCAGTTCGAGGACGGCGTGGGCTTCCTGCGCGCGCTCGGCAAGGTCGGCTTCACCCCGAAGTGGCTCTACCAGACCAACGCGCCGTCGTTCGGCTCCCAGTACGCCGACGGCGTGGGGGCGGAGAACACCGAGGGCGTCTTCTATGCGGTCAGCCACAGCCAGGAGTCAAAGACCCCGGGCAACCCGGAGTTCGTGGCCGCCTACCAGGCGATGTTCCCCGGCTCAGACACCGTTCCCGAGGACGCCGCCGACGCCTACGCCGCGGCGCAGGTGCTGCAGGCCACCGTCGAGGCCAACAAGACCGTCGCGAAGAACGACCAGCTCAAGCTCGCCGACTGGCTGCGCTCCAACCCCGTCCCGACCGTGCTCGGAAACCTGAGCTGGAACGCGGACGGCAGCCCGAAGGGCGAGTTCCTCGTCGGGCAGTGGCAGAACGGCAAGCCGGAGATCGTGCTGCCGGCCGACGCCGCGACATCTGAGACGATCGTCGAGGGCTACAAACCGACGGCGAAGTAAACGCGAGGCGGTGGCGTGACCCAGTTCATCCAGACCCTGATCCTCGGCATCCTCGTCGGCGGCGTGTACGCGCTGCTGGCGTCCGGGCTGACGCTGATCTTCGGCGTCATGCGCGTGATCAACATCGCCCACGGCTCGTTCCTGATCCTCGCCGCGTTCCTGACGTACTCGCTCTGGCACTCGGCGGGGATCGACCCGCTGCTGGCGATCGTGATCACCACGCCGGTGATGTTCGGCTTCGGCTGGGCGCTCTATCTCGTCGCCGTGCGCCGGATCCGCGGCGCGCACATGTCGTCCTCGGTCCTGCTGACGTTCGCGCTGGCGCTCGTCGTCGAGGGACTGCTCGGGCTGATCTGGGGCAACACCTCGCACTCGGTCCGCCCGGCGTACTTCAACCAGTCCTTCGACGTCGGCGCGCTGTTCTTGCCCAAGGCGCAGGTCTACGGGTTCGCCGTCGCGGTGGTCGTGCTCGTCGCGCTGTACGCGATCCTCACGCGGACCTGGCTGGGCCGCGCCATCCGGGCGAGCGCGATCAACCCGCAGGGTGCCGCGCTGGTCGGCGTCAACGTCGGCGGCGTCGCGGCGCTGACGTTCGCGGTCGGCGTGGCCGCAACCGGCGCCGGCGGGTCGATCGCCAGCGTGCTCTATCCGTTCCTGCCGGGCTCGCACTACGAGTGGATCGCACGGCTGCTGAGCAT
>JAXDHL010000655.1:0-2931 GCA_034664525.1 Solirubrobacteraceae bacterium | reverse complement strand
GTGCGAACCAGGTCGAGCAGCGGCTCGCGGCGGCCGAGGCCGAGCGGGACGCGCTGCGCGGGCGCGCGGCGCCCGCACCGGCGGCCCCGGACCCCGCGCTCTTGGCCGAGGTCGAGGCGCTGCGGGCCGAGGTCGCGCGGCTGATCGCGCAGCCTGCGCCGGAGCCGCTGGCACCGGCGCCCGCGGCCGACCCGGCGCGGCTGCGCGAGGCGCTCGCGGCCACCGTCGCCGTCGTCGCCGACCTGCGCCTGCAGCTGCATCAGGCGCAGCTCGCCCGCCGCAGCCGCGAGGTCGCCTGGAGCGCCGACGCCGTCAAGCTCACCGTCCTCGTGCGCGAGCACGAGGCGCTGCGGGCCGCGCTCGACACCAGCGAGGCCGAGCTGACGGCCGCCCGTGGCGCCGCTGTCACCGCCGCCGCCGCGCTGGAGGAGGCCCGCGCCGCGACCGCCGGCGCCCGGGCCGCCCACGAGGAGACCCGTCGCCGCTTCAGCGAGCGGGTGGCCGAGCTCGGCGCCGCCCGCGAGCGGATTGCCACGCTGGAGGCCGAGGTCGCCGCGGTGCGGGCCGAGGGCGAGCGCTCGGCGGCCGAGGCCGCCGACGCCGTCCGGGCCGGCGCCGTCGCGGCCGCCGAGGCCCGCGTCGCCGAGGTCGAGGCCGCGGCCGCCGCCCGCGTCGCCGACGCCGAGGCCGCCGCCGTGGCCGCGCTCGAGCGCGCCGAGCGGGCCGAGGACGCCGTCGCCGACGCCCTGATCGCGCGCGAGCTCGCCGAGGCGGCCGCCGTCGCCGCGCGGGCCGAGCGGCGGGCAGCCGAGGTGGCCCACGCGGCCACGCAGGCCGCGCCACTGATGGTCCCGTCGAGCCGACCGGCCCCGCCGGCGTTCGAGCTCGGCGGCGCACTGGGCGCCGCCGCCGGCCGGCTGCGCGGGGCGCCGCCGGCAACCCCGGAGCCGGAGGCGCGGGCGGTCCCGGTCCCCGACGAGGTCGCCGCCGGCGCCGCCGAGCAGGTCGGCCGCGCGGCCCGCCACGAGCCCGACGGCGACGACGGCCCGCGAGTCGCCGCCGACCTCGCCGCCGCCGCCGAGGCGCTGCGCCGCCGCGCCACCATCGTCTCCGCCCCGACCGACCCGCCCGGCGACCTCGCGCGCGGCCGGGGGGCGCGGGCCTACCCACCGCTGCGCGGCGCGCTCGTCAAGCTCGCCCACGACGATCCGCACGCCGCGGCGCGCCTGATCGCCGGTCTGCTCGGCGCGACGCACGCGGCGATCGGGCCGGCGTCGTTCGACCTGACGCTCGAGGGCGCGGGCACGTTCGCGGTGGTGGCCGGGACGGGGGAGACGACGGTGACCGCCGTCGATCGTCCGCGCGGGCGCCCGCACGCCGCCTTCCACCTGCGTGCCGACGGCGCCACCGTCGCCGAGTTGCTGGCCGGCGTCGGTCCCCGGCCCGGGCGGCGCGGTCCCGCGCGCACGTCGGGTCGCGTGCGCCGCGCCCGCGCCGCCGCGCGGGCGCTGGCCGCCACGAGCGTCGGGCCGCGCGAGTCGCTGGCGGCCGGCGCAGCGCCCGACCCGCTGCTCGCCCTGCGCTGCCTCGCCTACGCGGTCCACCCGTCCGCCACGCAGGGGCTCGACGCGTGCGTCGAGGTCACCGGGCCCGGCGGCGAGGTCCTGTTCGCGACCCTGGACGACGGCGGCCTGCACGTGGGCCCCGAGCCGCCCGCGACGCCCCCCGACGCGCGCCTGCGCCTGCCCGCCGACGGCGTCGCGGCCGCGCTCGGCGAGGGGGACCTGGACGCCGACGGCGATCTCGCCGCGGTCGCCGCCCTGCGCGGCCTCGCGCTGCGCGGCGCCGGGAGCTGAGGTTTCCCGCAGAGTGCGGGACGGGACCCTCGAAGCATCCGACGCCGCATCTAGCCTTCGGCATCCGTGAGCTCTCCCGGCTGCGCCCACCTCCACGTCCACTCCGAGTACTCGCTGCTGGACGGCGCCTGCAAGATCGACGCGCTGGCCGCGCGGGCGGCGGCGTTCGGCCAGCCGGCCATCGGCCTGACCGATCACGGCGTGATGAACGGCGCGGTCGAGCTCGTGAAGGCGGCCAAGAAGCACGGCATCAAGCCGATCGTCGGGCTCGAGGCCTACTACGTCGACGACCGCCACCTGCACGAGGGCAAGGTCGAGCGCAACCACCTGACGCTGCTGGCCGCCAACGACGCCGGCTACCGCAACCTGGTCAAGCTCTCCAGCGGTGGCTTCCTCGAGGGGCTGCACCGCGGCAAGCCGGGCGTCGACATGGAGCTGCTGTCCCGGCACGCCGACGGCGTCATCTGCCTGACGGGCTGCCTGGCGTCGCGCTCGTCGCGGCGGATCGTCGACGGCCGCCTGGACGACGCGCGCGGCCACCTCGACGAGCTCGTGCAGGTGTTCGGGCCCGAGGACGTCTACTTCGAGATCCAGAAGAACGGGATCGCCGAGCAGGACGTGGTCAACGACGCGATCGCGCGCTTCGCGGCCGAGATGGGCCGCCCGCTGGTCGCGACCGCCGACGTCCACTACCTGCGCCGTGAGGACTTCGACCACCACGCCGCGCTGCTGTGCGTGCAGACGAAGTCGACGCTCGAGCAGCCGAAGATGCGCTTCGACACCAACGAGTTCTATCTGAAGAGCTCGGACGAGATGACGCAGTCGTTCGCGGACTTCCCGGGGTCGGTCGAGGCGTCGCTGGAGATCGCCGGGCGCTGCGACGTCGACATCGAGCTCGGCCGCATGCTGATCCCGCGCTTCCCGTGCCCGGACGGCATGGAGGAGCCGGCCTACCTGCGGACGCTCGTCATGGACGGGCTGCGCGAGCGCTACGGGGACCCGCCGCCGGCCGAGGCGATCGAGCGCATGGAGATGGAGCTCGCCGTCATCGAGCGGATGGGCTACTGCGGCTACT
>JAXDHL010000654.1:0-2629 GCA_034664525.1 Solirubrobacteraceae bacterium | reverse complement strand
CGGCCGGCGCGCTCGCGTCCCCCGCGCTCACGCCCGCGTCGGCCGCCCCGCCCAACCCACCGTCACCGGACGGCGCGTCGACGGGCGTCGGGATCGGGGCGGCCCCGCCGCCCGGCACGGGCTTGTGGAGGAAGTCCGGGATCGCCGGCAGGTCCACCCGCGAGAGCACGTCGGCGATCTGCCCTGGGATCTCCTCGAGGTGCGGCAGGACGTTCTCGGTGAACTGGTAGATCCCGACGCCCTCCATGGCGGCGGCCATCATCACGCCCGCGAGGCTCGACTTGGATTCGCGGATGTCGAGCGTGTGCATCGCCTTGCCGGCGCCGACCGACATCTCCTGCGCGAGGCTGTCGAGCCCCGCCTCACGGCAGGCGCCGGCCGGATCGCGGCGGAACTGCGCGCGGAACTTCTGGTCGACGAGCAGCCGTTCGAGCAGCTTGGCCGCGAGATCGGACTCAGTCGCGGCCATCACTCACGGATCCGGCGCCACACGGGCTTGCCGAGCACGATCAGCACGGGTAGGAAGAACGCCACCCACAGCGTTCCCATCACCCCGTAGACGACCGGCTTGTTGTTCGTGATCGCGAGGAAGATCTTCTCGTAACGCAGCGACATGCCGATCGCGAAGCACGCCGCCAGCACCGACCAGCCGAGCCCGAAGACCGAGTAGCGCGCCAGCACCGGAGAGTCCGTCGAGGCGGCGCCGCCACCCAGCTTGCGCTCGAGCTGCTCCTTCGCCCGCCGCCGCAGGCCGGGTTCGTTGAGCCAGTCGACGAGCATGTGGTAGCCGTCGCGCTCGATAAACGGATTGAGATTGAAGAACCCGCCCACGTAGGCCGCGAAGGCGAGGTTGAAGAAGATGTCGCGCACGATCCCCGCGGGCAGCAGCAGCGCGCACAGCGCGAAGATCGCCCCGATCGAGAAGTCCGAGACCGGCCCCGCCGCCGACACCGCGATCCGCCGCAGCCGCGGCTCGAACCACGCTTCCGACGTGTCCACGAACGCGTACGGGAAGATCGCGATCGCCTTCAGCCCCGCGCGGTGCACCCGCCGCCCGAACGACGCCATCGTCAGCCCGTGCGCCAGCTCGTGCACCGAGACGACCGCGAAGCGCCCGAAGAGGAACACGAGGCCGCCCCAACCGAACTTCTTGGCCACCACGAACGGCGTCCCGTAGCGCCCCACGATCAGCGTCACGAACGTTGCGAGCCCCGCGACGATCAGCGCCGCGATGCACCACAGCATCGGCCGGGTGAAGAACACCCACCCGCCACGGCGGTAGAGCGCCTCGATCCGCGTTCCGACGCTCGTGAAGACCTTCTCGCGCGGCTTGACGAGCTTGCGCCAGCGGCTGACCGGCGCCTCGACGAGCGGCTGCCCGCCCGCCACACCCTCGAGGAACCCGCGCTCGCCCAGGTCGGTCAGCAGCCGCGCCAGGCGCGCGGGCCCGGTCGCCCCGAACCGCTGCTCGGAAAGCTGCACCAGGTCCACCAGTCCGTGCGTGCCGTCCAGCAGCTGGAAGAGCACGGAATCGTTGTCGGAGAGCCGGAGGAACGTGCCGGACTCGAGGTCGCGCAGCACCCAGCGCCGGCGCCCCTCGGACGCGTCCAGCCGCTTGAGCGCATAGCCCGCCCGCAGCGCCGGCCGCATCCCGAACTGCGTGCCCGAGGCCGTGGGCGCCGGCATCAGGATCGGCGCCGGCGTCACCGCGTCCGACCGCACCACGATCGTGCGCCCGGCCTCGGCGGCATCCCGCTGGCGCTCCACCCGCAGCTCCGCGTCGCCGAGCCGGATCTTCGCGCCGTCGCGCAGCGGCAAGGGGCCCGTCAGGCGCACGCCGTCCATCCAGGTCCCGTGGCTTGAGCCGGCGTCCTCGAGCACCGCGTCGGCGGTGATCCGCGCATGCACGCGCGACACCGACGGGTCACTCAGGACGAGCGAGGCTCCCGGCGCCCGCCCGATCGTCATCTCGGCCACCACCGGCACCCGCGTCGCGTCGGCCAGCACCAGCTCCAGCGGGGCGGAAGCGCCGTTCAGAGGCGTGCCACAGCTGCTGCAGTAGCTCGCTCCACGCTCGAGCTGGCGCCGGCAGCTGGGACACAGCACGGCCTCTTAGCCCCCGATGGTCAACGGCTGGTACGACGGGTCGTCGCCCGCCGCGTTCAGCTCCCTTGGGCTCCGGACGTTGTCGATCGGCACGCGGTTGAGCACGGCGACGTCCTCCTGGCAGAGCGCGTCGCCCTGGACGACCATGACCTCCTTGGAGTCACCGCGCCAGGTGACCTTGCACGCGCGCACGGCGGTCGGCTTCGCGCTCGACATCGCAAAGTCCTCCGGGTCCTCGGCGATCCACAGGCGGAAGAACGACGAGCCCTGGTTGGAGACCAGCGCGAGTCGCTTGCCGTCGGGCGAGACCTCGGCGTCGAGGACGCCCTTCGACGGCGTCTCGATGTCGGTGAGGAAGCGGCCCTTCGTCCAGTCGGCCGGGTCGGTCGAGAAGGAGGGCTTCTGGTCCTTCACCTTCCAGCGCACGATGCCGAAGATGCCCGAGCCCCTCGGGGTCTTGACGCCGACGCCGAGCACCGAGCGGCCGTTCTTGGCCCAATGCAGGTGGCGGGAGACCGAGAAC
>JAXDHL010000653.1:0-3701 GCA_034664525.1 Solirubrobacteraceae bacterium | reverse complement strand
CAGCGCGCCGAGCACCACCCGGACAACCTGCTGATCTCCTCCACGCACGACACCAAGCGCTCCGGCGACGTCCGCGCGCGCATCGGCGCGCTCACCGAGCCCGACCTGCGCGACGACTGGGCCGCGTTCGCCCGCAAGTACGTCCCGGGAGCACCCGACCCGGGAACCGGCTTCCTCGTCCTGCAGACCCTGCTCGGCGCCCACCCGATCGAGCCGCTGGACCGCCTCGACCAGTTCCTCGAGAAGGCCCTCAGGGAGGCGAAGCTCCACACCACGTGGGCCAACCCGGACACCACCTACGAGGACGACGTGAAGCGCTGGGCCCGCGACCTCCTCAGTGACGAGGAGCTCCGCCACAACTTCGACCCGCTGGTCGCCAGGGTTACCAAGGCGGGCGAGCGCAGCGCCCAGGGCCAGCTGCTGCTCAAGCTCACCGCCCCCGGCCTCCCGGACGTGTACGGCGGCGACGAGCTCCCCTACCTCGCGCTCGTCGACCCGGACAACCGCCGTCCCGTCGACTTCGACGCCCGCCGGGAAGCGCTCCACGATCCGCCGCCGAAGCTGCGGCTCATCACCCAGGCGCTCGCCCTCAGAGCCCGCAAGCCGGAGACGTTCGCGCGTGGCACCTACGAGGCCCTCGACGCCGGCGACGGCGTCTGCGCCTACCTGCGCGGCGACGACGTCCTCGTCGCCATCCCGGTCCGGCCCGGAGCGCACCCGCGCCTGCCGCAGCTCCCGGGCGAGTGGCGCGACGTGTTCGCCGATCCGACCGGCCTCGTCCTGCGCGAGCGCGTGTAGGCTCCCGCGGCGTGCCGCCGCGGGTCCTGATCGTCAGCTGGGAGTACCCGCCGATCGTCGAGGGGGGCCTCGGCCGCCACGTGCGCAAGCTGTCCGAGGGGCTCGTCCGCGAGGGCGTCGAGGTCCACGTGCTGGTGCGCAACGCGCAGTCGCGATCGCCCCGCGAGCACCCGACCGAGGAGGACCGCAACGGCGTCCGCGTGCACCGCGTCGAGGAGCCGCCGTTCCCCAAGGACGACCTCAACCGCTTCGTCCAGTGGGTGATCGACATGAACGCCCACATGCGCGCCGTCGGCGCCGAGCTGGCCGAGCGCATCCGCCCTGACCTGGTCCACGGCCACGACTGGCTCGTCGCCAAGGCCTGCGAGGCGCTGGCCCGGCGCATCGACGTCCCGTACCTGACCACGATCCACGCGACGGAGTTCGGCCGCCACCAGGGCTGGGTCGGCAAGCACCCGCAGTCCTACATCCACCGCACCGAGACGCGGATGGCCAAGCGCGCCGACGGCGTCATCGTCTGCAGCCATTACATGCGCGGACACGTCGCCGACGTCTTCGGCATCGACGAGCAGCGGGTGGACGTCATCCCGAACGGGATCGACCCGGAGGACCTCGTCGCCGTCGACGACCTCGCCGCCCTGCGCGCGCGCTTCGCCAAGCCCGACGAGCGGCTGGTGCTGCTGATCGGCCGGCTCGTCTACGAGAAGGGCTTCCAGGTCGCCCTCGACGCGCTCCCGGCGGTCATCGAGCGTCTCGGCAACGTCCGCTTCCTGGTCGCCGGCTCAGGCACGCACGAGCAGGAGCTCAAGCGCCAGGCCGCCGATCTCGGGCTGACCGGCCACGGCACGTTCATGGGCTGGATCGGCGACGACGTCCTGCACAGCCTCTACCGGATCGCCGACCTGTGTGTGGTTCCGAGCATCTACGAGCCGTTCGGGATCGTCGCGCTGGAGGCGATGGCGTCGGGCGTCCCGTGCATCGTCGCCGACACGGGCGGGCTGCGCGAGGTCGTCCCCAACCACGACGTCGGGCTGCGCTTCCGCTCGAAGGACCCGCGGTCGCTCGCGCGCATGGTCGAGCGCGTGCTGACCGACGGCGACCTGCGCGACCGCCTGGTCACCGAGGCGAGCGAGCACGTGCTGCGCTTCGACTGGGCGGACGTCGCGAAGCAGACCCTCGAGGTGTACGAGGGGCTCGTGCAGCCGGTGACGGCCGGGCGCCGCTAGGCGGCGAACAACAGATCGTCGTCGATCAGCCCCGGCCCGCACGCCACGACGTCGTCGGCGAGGCGCCCCGCGGTCTCCGCGGTCCACCGGCCCGACTCGATCAGGTCACGGGCGAGGTTCTCCACCACGGTCACCGCGTCGAACGCGGCGGGGTCCTGGGGTGGCGCGAAGAGCAGCGTGTCGGCGGCGTTCCGCACCTGGATCCGCTCCAGATCGTGGAGCTTGGAAGGACCGAGGTCCTCGAGCGTCTTGATGACGCGGCCGTAGGCAAGTGAGCGTTCGCTGGTCATAGTGCTGACCTCCTTGGTGCCCTTGTCTTCGGCATGTCATGCGTCGCCCTGTAGACGCGACAAGCCCCGGACCGTAGGCTCGCGGCGGTCTGGAAACCGGAGGGAGAGGGATGTACGACTACGTCATCGTCGGCGCCGGCTCGGCCGGCTGCGTGCTCGCGGCGCGCCTGACCGAGGACCCGGACGTCAAGGTCTGCCTGATCGAGGCGGGGCCGCCGGACGTCTCGGACAACATCCACATCCCGGCGATGATGGCCCAGCTGTTCCGCTCGCAGCACGACTGGGACTACGCGACGCATCACGAGCCGGCGCTGGATCGCCGCCGCGTGTACCTCCCGCGCGGCAAGGGACTGGGCGGCTCGAGCTCGATCAACGCGATGATCTACATCAGGGGCAACCGTGCGGATTACGACGGTTGGGACGTCGACGGGTGGCGGTTCGACGACCTGCTCCCGTACTTCCTCAAGTCCGAGGACAACGAGCGCGGCGCGTCCGAGTGGCACGGGGCAGGCGGCCCGCTCTCCGTGTCCGAGAACCGATCGAAGAACGTCATCGCCGAGGCGATGCTCGAGGCGGCGCTGCAGTCCGGTCGCAGCGCCAACGACGACTTCAACGGCGCCGAGCAGGACGGCTGGGGCTTCTACCAGGTGACCCAGCGCGGCGGCCGGCGCTGCTCCGCCGCGGTCGCCTATCTGCACCCCGCCCTCGCGCGCCCGAATCTGACGGTCGAAACGCACCTCCAGGTCAGCCGGGTCGTGTTCGACGGCACCCGGGCGGTGGGCGTCGAGGCGCAGCGCCTCGGCGAGACGCTCGACATCCGCGCCGCCCGCGAGGTGATCCTGGCAGCCGGCGCCTACAACTCGCCGCAGCTGCTCCAGCTCTCCGGCGTCGGGCCGGCCGAGCTGCTGACGCTGCTGCAGATCCCGGTCGTGCTCGACCAGCCGCTGGTCGGCCAGAACCTCTCCGACCACGTCAACTGCGGCGTCGTCTACGGGCACTCGCACGAGGTCGACCTGCTCACCGGCCTCGCGCCCGAGATGCAGGAGCTGTGGCTGAACGAGGGCCGCGGGCCGCTCGCGTCGAACGTCGGCGAGGTCGGCGGCTTCGAGCGCAGCCGCGACGGCCTGCCCGCCCCCGACCTCCAGTGGCACGGCGCGCCGGCGCTGTACGCCGACGAGGGGCTCGCGCCGGCGGTCCAACCCGGCATGGCGCTCGGCGCCTGCCTGCTGACCCCGAACGCCCGCGGCCAGGTGCAGATCATCTCCGCCGACCCGACGGTCAAGCCGCTGATCCAGCACAACTACCTCACCGATCCGGGCGACCTCGCGGTGATGACCGAGGGCCTGCGGCGCACGCTGGAGATCGCCCGCCAGGATGCGCTCACGCC
>JAXDHL010000652.1:0-3709 GCA_034664525.1 Solirubrobacteraceae bacterium | reverse complement strand
GCCAACCTGCTCAAGCCGATGCTCGCCCGCGGCGAGCTGCGCGCCATCGGCGCGACCACGCTCGACGAGTAACGCAAGCACGTCGAGAAGGACGCCGCGCTCGAGCGCCGCTTCCAGCCCGTCCAGGTCGGCGAGCCGTCCGTCGAGGCGACGATCGCGATCCTGCGTGGACTGAAGGAGCGCTACCAGAAGCACCACAAGGTCGAGATCACCGACGCCGCCCTGATCGCCGCCGCCACGCTGTCAGAGCGCTACATCGCCGACCGCTTCCTGCCCGACAAGGCGATCGACCTGGTCGACGAGGCGGCCTCGCGCGTGTCGATCGAGCTGACCACGGTCCCGACTGAGATCGACGAGGTCGAGCGGCGGATCATGCAGCTCGAGATCGAGAAGGTCGCCGTCGAGAAGGACGAGACGGCGGGCGAGCGGCTCGAGGAGATCGAGCGCGAGCTGGCCGACCTGCAGGAGCAGGCCGCGACCATGCGGGCGCAGTGGGAGGCCGAGAAGGAGCGCGCGGAGGGTCACGGCGCCCTCTACGAGCGCCTCGACGAGGCCCGCACCGAGCTCGAGCGCGCCGAGCGCGAGGCCGACTACGCCCGCGCTGCGGAGCTGCGCCACGGGGAGATCCCGGAGCTCGAGCGCCGGCTCGCCGAGGCGGCCGAGAGCGAGGGCGTCTCCGACGAGCAGCCCAACGTCTACCTGTCCGACAAGGTCGGGGCGGACGAGATCGCCGAGGTCGTCGCCCGCTGGACCGGCATCCCGGTCTCCCGCCTGATGGAGTCCGAGATGCAGAAGCTCATCCATATGGAGGAGCGCCTGCACGACCGGGTGATCGGCCAGGAGGAGGCCGTCGAGGCGGTCGCCAACGCGCTGCGCCGCTCGCGCGCCGGCCTCTCGGATCCCGACCGGCCGATCGGCTCGTTCCTGTTCCTCGGCCCGACCGGCGTCGGCAAGACCGAGCTGGCCCGCGCGCTGGCCGAGTTCATGTTCGACGACGAGCACGCGATGGTCCGCATCGACATGTCCGAGTACATGGAGAAGCACTCCGTCGCGCGGCTCCTGGGCGCGCCTCCCGGCTACGTCGGCTACGACGAGGGCGGCCAGCTCACCGAGGCGGTGCGCCGGCGCCCGTACGCGGTGATCCTGCTCGACGAGATCGAGAAGGCGCACAGCGACGTGTTCAACGTGCTGCTGCAGGTGCTCGACGACGGGCGCCTCACCGACGGCCATGGCCGGACGGTCGACTTCAAGAACGCCGTGCTGATCATGACCTCCAACATCCCGGGCGGCCGCCAGGGCGCGGAGAGCCTCTTCAAGCCGGAGTTCATCAACCGCCTGGACGACATCGTGGAGTTCTCCTCGCTCACGCGCGAGCAGATCGGCGCGATCGTCGAGCTGCAGGTCGCCCACCTGGTCCGCCGCGTCGCGCAGCGCGGGGTGGAGGTCGAGCTCACCGAGGCGGCCCGCGGGCTGCTCGGGGACATGGGCTACGACCCGACCTACGGCGCCCGGCCGCTCAAGCGGGTCATCCAGCGCCACCTGGTCGACCAGCTCGCGCGCGGGATCCTCGAGGGCGTCTACTCGACGGGCGACCGCGTGGTCGTCGACGCGTCGGACGGCGAGCTGGTCTTCCGGCGCGCCGAGCTGGTCGCGGCGTAGGCGCGCCCGGGTCGCCTCATACATCCGATGGATGCTTCATTCGCCCAACGCCGCTGGCGTGGCAGGCTCAGCCGGCGCGCCGGACGTCGACGCTGAGCACGAGGAACGGCGAGTCGGGCGCCTTCGCGTAGGCCTTCTGCTGGTCGACCTGGAGGCGCCACTTGCCGACCGCCGGCCGGAACGGGAACTGGTGGCGCTTCACGGAGAACTGCCCGCAGGCGCCGGACGTCGCCTTGGCCAGCCGGACCGTCCGGCGCAGCCGGCCCTTGCGCACGTAATGGGCGTAGACCGGGGCGGCGTCCGTGAAGCCCTCACCGCTGAAGCGCACCGTCGTGGACGGCGTCGCCGAGCGCGGGGTGACCGCCACGGTCAGGCGGGTCACCAGCGAGGTCGCCGAGACGGTCTGCGCGCGGTTGGCCTGCTCGGTCACCGTGATCTGGAAGCCCTTGCGGCCCTTGGACACGTACGGCGCGGGGATCGTCACGGCCGGCAGCGTGCCGGTGCCGTCGACGTGCACGCCCTTGATCAGCGGATTGCCGTCGAGCGCGATGTCCACGAGCGCGTTCGGCGTGAAGCCGGTCCCGCCGACGATGACCGGCTCGGTCCCGCCGCCGGACTTGTCCACCGCGTCGTAGCAGGGCTTGAGCGCGGTGAGCGCCGGAGCGGCCAGCGCGGTGGCGGGGACTGGCGCGGCGGCGGCGAGCGCCATCGCGGCGCCGCCGAGGACGGCGGGCAGGCGGGGTGGCATCGCCACCACGCTACCTCCGGCGGCCGGATCGAGTAGAAGGATCGACTGACAAGCCCACGAGGAGGAGCGTCGACCCGTGCCGACCTACATCATGCTCGCCCAGCTGTCCTCGGACGGCGTCCAGACCGTCAAGAACAACCCCAACCGCATCAAAGAGGTCAACAAGGAGGTCGAGCAGCTCGGCGCGTCGGTCAAGGCGCAGTGGGCGACGATCGGCCAGTACGACTTCGTGAGCGTCGTCGAGGTGCCCGACGAGAAGACGATGGCCCGGGTCTCGCTCGAGCTCGGCTCGCGCGGCACGTCGCGCTACGAGTCGATGACCGCGATCCCGATCGACGACTTCATCGCCTCCCTGTAGTGGCCCCGAAGGTTCTCGTCGTCGGCGGCGGCGGTCGCGAGCACGCGCTCGTGCGCTCGCTGCTGCGCTCGCCGCAGCAGCCCGAGGTGCTCTGCACGCCGGGCAACGCCGGCATCCGCGACGACGCGGGACCGCTCGAGGGCGAGGACATCGCGGCCGCGGCGGCCGCGGCCGGGGTCGACCTGGTGGTCGTGGGGCCCGAGGCGCCGCTGGTCGCCGGCCTGGTCGACGCGTGCGAGGCGGCGGGCGTCCGCGCCTTCGGCCCCAAGCGCGCGGCGGCCGCGCTGGAGGGCTCGAAGGCCTACGCCAAGGAGGTCATGCTCGCGGCCGGCGTCCCGACGGCGGACTCGGTCGTGGTCACCGACGTGGAGCGGGCGCTGGCCGGCATCTCGTCGTACCCGGTGGTGATCAAGGCCGACGGGCTGGCGGCCGGCAAGGGCGTCGTGATCGCCGCCGACGAGATGGAGGCGGGCGAGGCGTTGGAGGAGATGCTCGTCGAGCAGCGCTTCGGCGACGCGCCGGTGCTGGTCGAGCAGTTCCTCGAGGGCGACGAGCTGTCGCTGCTGGCGCTGTGCGACGGCGAGCGCGCGGTCCCGCTCGCGCCCGCGCGCGACTACAAGCGCATCGGCGACGGCGACACGGGCCCGAACACCGGCGGCATGGGCGCCTACTCGCCCGTCCCCGAGATCTCCGACGACTTCGTCGCGGAGGTGATCGCGACGGTCCACCAGCCCGTGGTCGACGAGCTCGCCCGCCGTGGGACGCCGTTCCACGGCGTCCTCTACGCCGGCCTGATGCTGACGCCGAACGGCGTCAGGGTGCTCGAGTTCAACGTGCGCTTCGGGGACCCGGAGACGCAGGTCGTCCTGCCGCGGCTGCGGTCGGACCTGCTCGACCTGCTCACGCGCGCGAGCGAGCCCGGCGGCCTGGCCGGCGTCGACCTC
>JAXDHL010000651.1:0-4264 GCA_034664525.1 Solirubrobacteraceae bacterium | reverse complement strand
ACGAACGTCCTGTTCATCTGCGGCGGCGCGTTCGCGGACCTCGACAAGGTGATCGAGCGGCGCATCGGCCACAAGGGCATCGGCTTCGGCGCGGCGGTCAACTCGAAGGTCGGCAAGGACACCGGCGAGCTGTTCGAGCAGGTCCTGCCCGAGGACCTCATGCAGTACGGCCTGATCCCGGAGTTCATCGGCCGCCTGCCGGTCGCGAGCGCCGTGCATCAGCTGTCGAACTCGGACCTGATCACGATCCTGACCGAGCCGCGCAACGCGATCGTCAAGCAGTTCCAGCGCTTCTTCCACTTCGACGGCATCGAGCTGGTGTTCACCGACGACGCGCTGAAGGCGGTCGCGGCGAAGGCGATCCAGCGCGAGACCGGGGCCCGCGGCCTGCGCTCGATCATCGAGGAGGTGCTCCTCGAGGTGCAGTTCGAGCTCCCGTCCCGGCGCGACGTCAAGAAGTGCGTCGTGACCAAGGAGACGGTCGAGCGGGGCCTGAAGCCCACGCTCGTCACGGTGGCCTCCGACCAGGACACCGGCGAGCAGGCGGCCGAGTCCGCCTAGCCGGAGGACGCAGGACGGGGAAGGCCGGGGCGACGCCGGATACCCTTGCGCGTCCGCATGTCCGACCTCGCCGATCGCACCCGCTACGTCCCCTCCGAGGTCGAGCCGCGCCTCTTCGACCGCTGGTTCGACGCCGGGATCCATCACCCTGAGCCCGAGGGGGATGCGAGCGAGAACTACTCGATCGCGATCCCGCCGCCGAACGTCACCGGCGCGCTGCACATGGGGCACGCGCTCAACGGGTCGATCCAGGACACGCTGATGCGCTACCAGCGGATGCTGGGCCGGCGCGCGAAGTGGATCCTCGGCACCGACCACGCGGGCATCGCCACCCAGACCCAGGTGGAGCGGCTGCTCGCGACCGAGGGGACCACCAAGGAGCAGCTCGGCCGCGAGGCGTTCGTGGAGCGGGTGTGGGAGTGGCGCCGCCGGTACGGCGGCACGATCATCGAGCAGTACAAGCGGCTCGGCGCGCTGCCCGACTACGACGACGAGCGCTTCACGCTCGACGACGCGTACGTGCAGGCGGTGCTGAAGGTTTTCGTCGATCTCTTCGAGCAGAACCTGATCTACCGCGACAACTACATGGTCAACTGGGACCCGGGCACGCGGTCGGCCATCTCGGACCTCGAGGTGGAGGAGCGCGAGGTCACGGACACGCTGTACTACATCGACTACCCGCTGGCCTCGGGATCCGGGAGCGTGACGATCGCGACCGTGCGGCCGGAGACGATGCTGGGCGACACCGCGATCGCGGTCAACCCGGTCGACGAGCGCTACACGCGGCTGATCGGCGAGAGCGCGGTGCTGCCGATCGTCGGGCGCCGGCTGCGGATCATCGCCGACGAGTACGTCAAGACCGACTTCGGCACCGGCGCGCTGAAGATCACTCCCGGCCACGACCCCAACGACTTCGAGATCGGCCGCGCGCACGGGCTCGAGGAGATCAGCGTGATCGGCGAGGACGGCCGGATGACCGCGGCGGCCGGCGAGCCGTTCGCCGGCATGACGGTGCTCGAAGCCCGTGAGGCGGTGGTCGAGGCGCTGCGCGAGCAGGGGCTGATCAGCCGCACCGAGCCCCACGAGCACTCCGTCCCGTACTCGCACCGCTCCGGCGAGCGGATCGAGCCGCTGATCTCGCTGCAGTGGTTCATGCGCATGGGCGACCTGGCCCGGCCGGCGATCGAGGCCGTGCGCGACGGGCGGGTGACGATCGTGCCCGAGGGGCAGAGCCGGCGCTACCTGGACTGGATGGAGAACATCCGGCCGTGGTGCATCTCGCGCCAGCTGTGGTGGGGCCACCAGATCCCGGTCTGGTACCGCGGCGATGAAACGTACGTCGGTGTGACGGCGCCCGAGGGCGACGGCTGGGAGCAGGATCCCGACGTGCTCGACACCTGGTTCTCGAGCGCGCTGTGGCCGTTCGCGACGCTCGGCTGGCCCGCGCCGACGCCGGAGCTGTCGGCGTTCTATCCGACCGACGTGCTGCTGACCGCCCGCGACATCCTGCACCTCTGGGTGGCGCGGATGGTGATGATGGGGCTGCGCTTCCCCGGCGACATCCCGTTCGAGCACGTCTACGTGCATTCGGTGATCCAGGCGCCGGACGGGCGGCGGATGTCGAAGTCGCTCGGCACCGGCATCGACCCGCTGGCGCTGATCGACGGCGGCGAGCGGCCGCCGGTCTTCGCCCAGGGCGGCGAGTTCCCCGCCTACGGCGCGGATGCGGTGCGCTTCGGGCTGCTGGCGATGTCCTCGACCCAGGACGTCCGCTTCAACGAGGACAAGATCGCGCAGGGCTCGCAGCTGGCCAACAAGCTCTGGAATGCGTCGCGGCTGGTCCTGACGCGGCTGCCGGAGGGCGCGAGCGTCCCCGCGTCACGGCCGCAGCCGGCGACGCTCGAGGACCGCTGGATCCTGTCGCGGCTGGCGCGCGCGAAGGAGCGCACGGCGCGCGCGATCGAGGCCTACGAGTTCCACCACGCGGCGCTCGGCATCTACGACTTCGTCTACGGCGAGCTGGCCGACTGGTACCTCGAGCTGATCAAGCCGCGCCTCTACGGCGAAGGCGAGCCGGTGGCCGACGTGGCGCTGCACGTGCTGGCGGAGACGCTGGCGATGGCGCACCCGATCGTCCCGTTCGTGACCGAGGAGATCTGGTCCTACCTGCCCGGCGTCGAGGGGCTCCTCGCGGCATCCCGTTGGCCGGAGCGCGACGCGTCGCCGATCGACGAGCAGGCCGAGGCCGACGTCGGCGCCGCGATCGACGCGGTGAAGGGCATCCGCGCCTGGCGCGACGCGCTCGGCGTGCGGCCGGGGGCGACGATCCCGGCCCGCCTGTCGGGCTACGACGCGATGCTGGGGCACATCGGCCGCCTCGCCCGCCTCGACTGGCGCGCCGACGGTGAGGCCGCCGCGCGCTTTCCGTACCCGCGCGGCGTGCTCGAGGTCCTGCCCTCCGACGAGCTCGACCTCGACGCGGAGACGCGCCGGGCGGCCGAGCGGCGCGAGGTGCTCGAGGCCGAGATCGGCCGCGCCGAGGGCAAGCTGTCCAACGAGCGCTTCGTGGCCAAGGCGCCCGAGGCGGTGGTGCAGGCCGAGCGCGACAAGCTGGCCACGCTGAGGGCGGAGCTGGCCGAGCTGTGAGCTGGTCGCTGGACCGGGCCGAGGAGCACCTGCTCTCGCTGGAGCTGTTCGGCATGCGCTTCGGCCTCGAGCGGATGCGGCGGCTGCTGACCGCGCTCGGGTCGCCGCAGGCCACGTTCCGCGCCGTGCACGTCGTCGGCACCAACGGCAAGTCGTCGACCACGCGGTTCGCCGCCGCGATGCTCGAGGCGCACGGCGTGCGCGCCGGCGCGTATCTCTCGCCCCACCTGCGGAGCTTCGCCGAGCGGATCCGGATCGGCGATCGCGACCTGCCGGCCGACGAGTTCGGCGCCGTGGTGGAGCGGGTGGCGGCCGCGGCGCGCAAGGTCGAGCGCGGCCTCGACGAGGGCGACCGCATCACGCAGTTCGAGCTGCTCACGGCGGCGGCGTTCTGCGCGCTGGCCGAGGGCGGGGTGGAGGTCGCCGCGATCGAGGCCGGCCTCGGCGGGCGCTGGGACGCCACGAACGTGCTCGACGCCCCGGTCGTCGTCCTCACCAACGTCGGTCTGGAGCACACCCGCTGGCTCGGCCCGACGGTCGCCGACATCGCGGCGGAGAAGCTCGCCGTGGTGCGGCCGGGCGCCGTGCTCGTGCTCGGCGACCGGCAGGCCGAGGTCGGGGCGCTGGCCGCGGCGACCGGTGCCGAGGTCCGGCCGGTGGGCGAGGAGCTCGACGTGGCGTTGCCGCGCTACCAGCGCCGCAACGCCGCCCTGGCCGCCGAGGCGGTGCGGGCGACCCTCGGGTCGGTCGACGAGGCGCTCCTGCGATCGGCCGCGAGCGCGGTCGCCGTGCCGGGGCGCTTCCAGCGCGTGGCCGAGGAGCCGCTGACGATCATCGACGGCGCGCACAACCCGGCCGGCATGGAGGCGCTCGTCGAGGCGCTGCCCGACGCCGTCGGCTCGCGGCCGCTCGTCGCCTGCGTGTCGATCCTCGACGACAAGGACGCCGCCGGGATGCTGCGCGCGCTGCTGCCGCTGTGCAGCGCGCTCGTCTGCACCACGTCGGCGAACCCGCGCTCGCTGCCGCCGGCGACGCTCGGCTCGCTCGCCGGCCAGCT
>JAXDHL010000650.1:0-4035 GCA_034664525.1 Solirubrobacteraceae bacterium | reverse complement strand
CGAGGTCCGCACGCGCTGGGCGTCGCTGGCCGGCTTCCGCGCCGCCGACGGCGGGCTCGCGATCGACGGCGAGATCCACCCGCCCCCGGCCGGGGCACTCAAGCTGGAGCTGCGTGGCGGCGAGGGCGCCGCCCGGCTGCGGCGGCCGGTGACGGTCGACGGCGGCCGCTTCAGCGCCACGGTCCCATTCGATGCCGTGCTCGGCGCCGTGCGCGAGCGCAAGCGCCTCGACGAGGACGACGAGGACGAGCCGCGCGAGGAGACCGACGAGGCCGACGCCGCGCTCGCCGAGGACGACGAGGACGAGCTGCGCCCCGAGTGGGAGCTCTTCCTGATCGGTGACGGACCCCCGCTGCGGCTCGCCCTGCGCGCCGAGGCCGGCGACGGCGCGTGGCCGTGCGGCGACCGCGAGCTGGCGCTCCTGCGCACCCCACAGGGCGACGCGACGCTGACACTGGCCCAGCCGCACGCGGTGCTCACCGCCGCCTCATGGACCGCCGACGGCCGCCTGCGGCTCGCGGGCGAGACGCCGCCGTCCGACCGCCCGCGCGAGTTCCTGCTCGCCTCACGGGCACGCGGCGTCGTCGAAACGCTGCCGCTCGGGGCGGCCGCGACCGGCGGCCCATTCGAGCTGCTGCTGGAGCCCGGTCGCATCGCGAGCCTGGCCGGCGAGCTCCCGCTGCCCGAAGGTCGCTGGCGGCTGTGGACCCGGGTCGTGGGCGCCACGGACCCGGACGCGCTGGCCCCGGTCAAGCTCCCGGCGGCGCTCGACGGCCGCCTACCGCTCGACGCCACGGTCGCGGGCAAGCCGATGTACCTGATCCGCCACGCCGACGGCGACGCCGTGCTGGTCGTGCGGCCCGACCTCGCCACGCAGGAGCGCGGGCCGTACAACCAGCGCCGGCTTCAGCGGACCGTCTATCCGGCCCGGCGCGCGGAGCCGCTCACGGACACCGTCGTCTACTCGAGCTTCACCGGACGCCAGTACTCCGACAACCCGCGGGCGATCCACGAGGAGCTCGTCCGCCGCGGCGCCCCGCTCGAGCACCGCTGGCTCGTCCGGGACGCGGCCGCCGTCGTCCCGCCGACCGCGAGCGTCCTGCGCCAGGGCAGCGAGGAGGCCCATGCGGTCATGGCGCGGGCGCGCTACGTCGTCTTCAACGACCATTTCCCCGCCTGGTTCTCCCGCCGGCCCGACCAGGTGTGCCTGCAGACCTGGCACGGGACGCCGTTGAAGCGGCTCGGCTTCGACGTGCCGCGCCGCCGCGGCGGCGTGCTGCGCCACGAGGACCGCTGGGCCGAGCAGGAGGGCAACTGGCAGTACGTCGTCTCGCCGAACCGGTTCTCCACGCCGATCCTGCGCGACGCCTACGCGCTGACCGGCGAGCTGCTCGAGACCGGCTACCCGCGCGACGACGTGCTTGCCCCGGCGGACCGCGCCGACCGGTCGCGGCGGCTGCGCGAGCGGCTCGGGATCCCGGACGGGGTGCGCACCGTCCTCTACGCCCCCACCTTCCGCGACCACCGGCGCGACCGGCGCGGCCGCTACCGGCTCGATCTCCAGCTCGACCTGGCGCGGCTGCGCGAGGCGGTCGGCCCGGACACGATGATCCTCTTCCGCAAGCACCACTACGTGTTCGACACCGTCCCGCTGGCCGCCGACGGCTTCGTCCGCGACGTGTCCGAGTACCCGGACTCGACCGAGCTGCTGCTGGCCGCCGACGTGCTGCTGACGGACTACTCGTCGATCGCGGTCGACTACGCCAACACCGGCCGGCCGATGCTGTTCTTCACCTACGACCTGGAGACCTACCAGAACGAGATCCGCGGCTTCTACCTGGACTACGAGGCCACCGTGCCGGGTCCGCTGCTGCGGACCACGGACGAGGTCGCCGAGGCGCTCCGGGAGCTTGATGCCGTCCATGCCGCGCAGGCGACCCGCTACGACGCGTTCGTGCAGCGCTTCTGCGAGCTCGACGACGGCGCCGCGGCGGCCCGCGTCGTCGACCGCGTCTTCGCCGGCGTGGCCGAGCCGGCCGCCGGCACCGGCCCGGCCGTCTCCCCGGGGCGCGCCTGAGCCGCGCGCCAAGGCCGGCACTAGGGTGGCCCGCGTGCTGAAGGTGAGCGTCATCGTCCCGGTCTTCGAGCCCGGGCCGACGCTGGACCGCCTCATGGACTCCCTGCTCGGCCAGACGATGCCGGCCGACGCGTTCGAGGTCATCCTGGTCGACGACGGGTCCGCCGACCGCACGCCGAAGCGCCTCGCGGCGCTGGCGGCCGCCCACGCCAACGTCCGCGCCGAGCGGATCGCGCACTCGGGGTGGCCGAGCCGGCCGCGCAACGTCGGGCTCGACCTCGCCCGCGGCGAGTACGTGTTCTTCGCCGATCAGGACGACCGGCTGGACCCCGAGGGGCTCGAGCGGCTGACCGCGCGCGCGGCCGAGGACGACGCCGACGTCGTGATCGGCAAGGTGGTCGGCCACGGGAAGAGCGTTTCGTCGGTGCTGTTCGCCGCCGACCGGCGCGAGGTCACGCTCGAGTGGGTGCCGCTGATGCGGCTGCTGACGCCCCACAAGCTCTTCCGGCGCGCCTTCGTCGCCGAGCACGGCATCCGCTTCCCGGAGGACGGCCGCCGCCTGGAGGACCACGTCTTCGCGCTGCAGGTCTACCTCGCCGGGGCGCGGGTGTCGGTGCTCGCCGGCCATCCCGTCTATCACTGGATCCGCCGCGCCGACGGGCGCAACGCCTCTCTGCGCACGCTCGACCCGCCCGACTACTTCGGTCGCGTGGGCGAGCTGCTGGACCTGATCGACGCCGGCACGGAGCCGGGGAAGTTGCGCGATCAGCTCTATCGCCACTACCTGCGCTCCAAGCTGCTGCCCCGCCTGTCCGGCGGGCGCCTGCTCGACGTCCGGGAGGCGTACGCCCGCGAGCTGTTCGACACGATCCGCGCGCTGATCGTGGAGCGCTTCCCGCCGCGACTCGACGCACCGCTGCCGCTGCGGCTGCGGCTGCGCGCGGCGCTGGTGCGCGCCGGCGACTACGCCGCGCTGCGGAGGTTCGCCAGCCTCGAGGCGGACCTGCGGGCGCGCGCCGCGCTCGTCTCCCGCCAGGACCACGACGATCAGGCGAGCGACCTGCGGCTGGAGGCGACGCTCGCGATCGGCAGACGCCCGCTCACGCTGCGCCGCCGCGATGGCGGGCTGGTCTGGGACGCCGTGGCGCAATCCGCGGACGGCATCGACTTCGCGCGCGTGCTCGAGCACGGCCACGTCGAGGTGTCGCTCGTCGCCGCCGAGGATGGGGCGGTCTTCCCGCTGCCCGCGCGCACCGAGGTCCGGCTGGATCCGGTGGACGGGTCGGAGGACGAGGTCGTCCCCGTCCTGGTCACGGAGGTCCGCGTCGACCCGCGCAAGGCCGCCGCCGGCCACCGGCTGCGGCCCGGGATCTGGCGCCTGCGCGCGCGTCCGGCGATCGGCGGCTTCACGAACCACGTCGATCGGCTGCGGGTGGGCGGGCGCCGGCGCCGGCGCCCGGTGCGGTTCCTCGTGACCGCCGACGGGCGCCTGGCGCCGCCACCCGGCTCGGCGCGCCGGCTCCTGCGCTCCGCACCCGGGCCGGTGCGGCGCCTCGCCACCCATGCTGAGCGCTGACCGCGTCGAGACCGTCGACGGCCGCTGGCTCCGGGCCTCGGCCGACGGCGGCGCGGCCGCCGAGGCACGGCTGGGCGACATCGCCGCCGCCGGCGGCTGGTCGCCCGACGTCCTCGTCGATCCCGGCGTCAAGCTGCCCGGCCCCCTGGTGGTTGCCGCCGGCCGCACGCTCGTGCGGCTGCGGACCCACCGCGACGGCGACGGCCGGCTGACCGTCGGCGCCGAGCCGCTCGGCCCCCACGCCGAGGTCACCCGGGTCGACGTCGTCGGCGCCGAGCTTGTCCTGTCGACGAGCGACCCCGGACCGCTGCGCGCGCGCCGGCGCGAGGATGGCAACGAGCGCTCCGGCGCCCCCGGCCGGCTCGACCTGTCGGCGCTGGGG
>JAXDHL010000649.1:0-8526 GCA_034664525.1 Solirubrobacteraceae bacterium | reverse complement strand
AGCCATCGCGCGTGCTCCGATCGGAGCCGGCAAGGCCTCGCAGCGAACGCCCAACCGGTCCTACGGTCATGGTCATGCGATACCGCAAGCTCGGTTCCTCAGATCTCCAGGTCTCGGAGATCTCGCTCGGCTCGTGGCTGACGTTCTCGGGCGGCGTGGCGTTCGAGCAGAGCCGCGCCTGCACCGACGCCGCCTTCGAGGCCGGGATCAACTTCTTCGACACGGCCAATGTCTACGGCCGTGGCGCGGCGGAGTCCGCCTGGGGCGAGATCCTCTCCGCCCGGCCCCGCGACACCTACGTCCTGGCGACGAAGGTCTGGGGCCGGATGTCCGACGATCCGGCTGACCAGGGCCTGTCGGCGCCACAGATCGCCAAGCAGATCGACGCCTCGCTCGGGCGCCTGCGTACCGAGTACGTCGACCTCTACCAGGCGCATCGCTTCGACCCCGACGTGCCGATCGAGGAGACGATCGAAGCGCTGCAGCAGGTCGTCGCCTCAGGCAAGGCCCGTTATCTCGGCTTCAGCGAGTGGACCCCGGAGCAGATCCAGGCGGCGATCGACATCGCGGGGGCGGATCTGTTCGTCTCGTCCCAGCCGCAGTACTCGATGCTCTGGCAGGCGCCAGAGGCCGAGCTGTTCGAGCTGTGCGCCGAGAACGGCATCTCGCAGATCGTCTGGTCGCCGCTCGCCCAAGGCCTGCTGACCGGCAAGTACCGGGCCGGGCAGGCGCCGCCGCCGGACTCGCGCGCCGCGCACAGCGAGATGGGCAGCTCGATGAGTCTCGTGATGAACGACGCCAGGCTGGAGGCCGTCGACCGGCTGCGGCCGATCGCCGACCAGGCCGGCCTGTCGCTGACCGAGCTCGCGCTGGCCTGGGTGCTGCGGCGCCCGGAGGTGGCGTCCGCGATCGTCGGCGCCTCACGGCCCGAGCAGGTCCACGCCAACGCCAAGGCCTCGGGCATCGAACTCTCCCCGGACACGCTCGCGGCGATCGACGACGCGCTCGGCGACGCGCCGGTCAAGGAACCGACGCTCGCGCCGGCTGCCAGGGCCGGGGTCACGCGGCGCTGAGCGCGGGAGGCTTCTGGGCCGTGGGCTGGGTGAGCACACCAACTGGAGGAGCACACGATGGAACTCCGACCCCTGGGACGCACCGGTGTCGCGGTCAGCAAGCTGTGCCTCGGCGCGATGATGTTCGGCGAGTGGGGCAACCCCGACCACGACGAGAGCATCCGCATCATCCATGCCGCGCTGGATGCCGGCATCAACTTCATCGACACCGCCGACGTCTACTCGGCGGGCGAGTCCGAGGCGATCGTCGGCAAGGCGCTCGCCGGCGGCAAGCGCGACGACGTCATCCTCGCCACCAAGGTCTGGGGCCAGCTGGGCGATGACCCCAACCGCCGTGGCCTCTCGCGCCGGTGGATCATCCGGGAGGTCGAGAGCTCGCTGCGCCGGCTGAACACCGACTGGATCGACCTGTACCAGGTCCACCGCCCTGAGCCGGACACCGACATCGAGGAGACCCTCGGCGCGCTGACCGACCTCGTCCACCAGGGCAAGGTCCGCTACATCGGCGACTCCACCTACCCGCCGTCGGCGATCGTCGAGGCCCAGTGGGCGTCACGCGACCGGCGCCTGGAGCGCTTCGTCACCGAGCAGCCGCCGTACTCGATCGTCACCCGCGGCATCGAGGCCGAGGTGCTTCCCACCTGCGGGAAGTACGGCATGGGCGTCATCCCCTGGAGCCCGCTGGCCGGCGGCTGGCTCTCGGGCCGGTGGCGCAAGGACGCCGAGACACCGACGCCGACCTCGCCCGCCCGCCAGCGGCTCACGGCCCGCTACGACCTGACGCTGCCCGCGAACCAGCGCAAGCTCGACGCCGCCGAACAGCTCGCGCAGCTCGCCGACGGGGCGGGGATGTCGCTGATCGAGCTCGCGATCGCGTTCGTCCTCAACCACCCGGCCGTGACCGCCGCGATCATCGGACCGCGCACCATGGAACAGCTCCACTCCCAGCTCCCGGCGGGCGACGTCGTCCTCGACGAGGCGCTGCTTGACCGCATCGACGAGATCGTCCCGCCGGGCACCAACCTCAACCCGGCCGACGGTGGATGGCAGAGCCCGGCCCTGGAGCGCGCCGCGCGGCGGCGATAGCACCCGGCAGTAGCGTTGGCGGCCGGATGCAGATCACCGTCTCGGTCAACGGCGAGGAACACACGCGGGACGTCGAGCCGCGGCTGCTGCTCGTGCACTTCCTGCGCGACACCCTCGGCCTGACCGGCACCCACTGGGGCTGCGACACGTCCAACTGCGGGATGTGCGTCGTCCTGATGGACGGCGAGCCCGCCAAGTCCTGCACCGTCCTGGCGGCGACCGCCGAGCGCTACGAGATCACGACGGTCGAGGGGCTCGAGCGCGAGGGCGTGCTCGATCCCGTCCAGCAGGGCTTCCACGAGCAGCACGGGCTGCAGTGCGGGTTCTGCACCCCGGGCATGATGCTGACGGCGCGCGCGCTGCTCGACCGCAATCCGCACCCGACCGACGACGAGATCCGCGTCGCCATCTCGGGTCAGATCTGCCGCTGCACCGGCTACGCGACGATCGTGCGCTCGATCCGCTGGGCCGCCGACCACCCGGCGCCTGACGCCTGACCGTCAGGGCTTCGCGGCGACGTCGATCCCGGCGGCGACCGAGCGCCAGAGGGTGACGTGGACCTTCGGCCGCGCGTGGGTGGAGACGGCGCCGGCCCGGCCGGTCGCGATCGCCTGCGTCGCCTCCGGCGTCGTGGCGAAGCGCTGCAGCGAGAGCGCCGCCGGAGGCGCGCGATCGAGGCCGAGCGTGCTCGCGTGCCACATCTCCGTGATCGGGGTGCCGCGCACGTCGAGCCGGACGAGCGCGCGCCGGCGGACCTCCTCGACCACGGAGTGGGCGAGCGTGAGGACGATGCCCTCGCCGGCGGCGGCCGCGGCGATCGCGGCCGCGTCGCTGCTGTAGGTCGCGAGATCGTGCGGGACGAGCCCGTTGCGGGCGAGGAAGAGGCCGGCGCCGGTCGACGGATCCAGGTCGGACCGCCCGACCAGCCATCGCTCCGCCGCGAGCACCGCGGGCGCCACCGCCCGCTGTCCGGCCAGCCGGTGACCGGGCGCCGCCAGGATGATCAGCCGGCAGCGCAGGAAGGGCGCCGACGCGATCGTGGCCGATCGATCGGGTCCGGGATGCGGCCCGAGCGCGATGTCGGCCCGCCGATGCTCGAGCAGGTCCGCGAACGCGTCGCCGCGCACGGACTCGACCCCCACCTCGATGTCGTCGTGGTGGCCGGTGAATAGCTCGATCAGCGGGCCGACGTGCTCGGCCACCAGGCTCGTCGCCACCGCCTGCACGCGCCGCGGCTCGCCTGAGGACTCCGCCACGGAGCGGCGCGCCTGCTCCGCGAGCCCGAGGATCTCCGTCGCCAGCGCCGCCAGCCGATGCCCGCCCGGGGTGAGCGCGATCCCGCGGCCGTCGCGGACGAACAGCTCGTCGCCGAGCTCCCTGCGCAGCGCTGCCACCGCGACCGACACCGCCGGCTCCGTGACGGCGAGCTCGGCGGCGGCCGCCTTGACCGATCCGTGCCGCGCGACGAGGACGAACGATTGGAGCTGGGCGAGCGTCATGCCGGGGCCGGTTGGCCTAAGCGATCGCTTAGGTCCTGTTGACAGCCTGACCATAACAGCGGGATTGTTGACCGCGGAGAGAGAAAGGAGCGGTCCTGCAGGTCCCTGCGCCGTTCGCCTACGAGCGAGCGACGAGCGTCGAACACGCGCTCACGTTGCTGCAGCAGCTTGGCCCAGATGCGCGCCTGCTGGCGGGCGGGCATTCGTTGCTGCCGATGATGAAGCTGCGGCTCGCGTCCCCGTCGTACCTGATCGACATCGATCCGCTGGCGGACGATCTCGGCTACGTCGTCGAGCGCGCGGGTGAGGTCCGCATCGGGGCGATGACCCGCCACCGCGCCCTCCTCGAGTCGGCGCTGCTCGCGCAGCGGCTCACGATCTTCGTCGACGCCGAGCGCGTCATCGCCGACCCGGTCGTCCGCAACCGCGGGACGATCGGCGGCGCGCTGTGTCAGGCCGATCCGGCCGAGGACCTGTCCGCCGTGTGCGCCGCGATCGGCGCGCGCATGGTCATCCGCTCGGCGACCGGCGAGCGGGTCGTGGACATGCACGAGTTCCACCGCGGCCCATACGAGACCGCCGTCGGGCCAGGGGAGATGCTGGTCGAGATCCGGATCCCGCTGCAGCCGCGGTCGGGGAGCGCGTACCTCAAGGTCGACCGGCGCGTCGGCGACTGGCCCGTCGTGGCTGCCGGCGCCGCGCTCGACCTCGATCCCGCGACGGGCGCCATCGCCCGCGCGGGGGTCGCGCTCGCCGCGGCGGGCGGGGACATCACGTCGCGCGAGGCCGAGACGGCGCTCGGCGGCCACGAGCCGTCGGGCGAGCTGTTCGCGCACGCCGCGTCGCTCGCGGCCCGGGCCTGCTCGCCCGTCACCGACCAGCGCGGCTCGGCGGAGTACAAGCGGCACGTCGCAGGCGTCCTGACCGAGCGCGCGCTCCGCCGCGCCGCGGAGCGGGCGCTCCAACCAGAGGGAGGTGTGACATGACCAGCGTGATCGGGGCTTCGACCGGCTGGTACGTCGGCCTGGTGCTCGGGATCGTGGTGATCGCGGTCGCAGCCGCGATCGTCATCACGATCGTGGCCCTGGCCCAGCGGATCGCCAAGCAGGCGCGGACCGCGGTCGCGGGCGTGGACGTGGTGCGCGCTCAGACCGACGGGCTCGCCGGCATCGGGCGCATCAACGACTCGGGCGTGCGGATCCTGCACGCGGCGCGCGCCCTGCGCAAGGTCGCGGTGGGCAAGTGATCATCGCCACCTCGGCGCACACGCTCTGGGGCATCTCGCTCGTGGTCGGCCTCGTCGCCGCGCTCGTGGTCGCCGCCCTGCTCGTCCTGCTCGTACGCGCGGTCCGCGACATCGACGCCTCCGTCGGCGGGCTGCTCGAGATCGCGGGCAAGGTCGCCACCAACACCGCCAACATCCCGCAGCTCGAGGCCACCGCGCCGGTGCTGGGACTGATCGTGGAGGAAGCCGTGGTCCAGGACGGCTACATGAACGCGCTCACCGACGGGTACGGCGCGGCATGAGCACCACCCACACGCTCGTCCTGCTGAGCGTCATCCTCGCGGTGGTGGTCGTGGCGGTGCTCGCCGTGGCGCTGATCGAGGTCCGCAACCGCCTGCACTCGATCTCGGAGGGCCTGGCCACGCTGGGCGCCGCGCTGTCGACGGTCGAGGCCGAGCACCTGCGCCCGCTCGAGCCGGCGGTCAAGGCGATCAACGCCCAGTTCGACATCATCCTGAGCGCGCTCCCGGGCATCGGGCGCAAGGCTGCGATCGTGGCCGAGAGGCGGCCGCGATGACGCTCTGGTGGATCGGCGACATCGTGCTGCTGGCGGTGGTCCTGCCCGTCGTGATCGTGCTGCTGCGCAACGTGCTCACCGAGGCGAGGTCGATCGCCCCGACGGTGCGCCAGATCGCGACCGTCGCGGCCGCCGGGTCGCGCGACCTCGACGCCGTCCCGCTCCTGCTCACGACGCAGGACCAGGTCATCAAGACGGTCGAGGGGGTCGCGTACTACGGCGGCTCGCTCGACGTGATCCTCGACGACGCATAGGAAGAGCCCGAGATGCCCGCAGCCGGAGTCGTCCTCATCGTCGCGATCGTCCTGATCGTCCTGGCGCTCGTCTACTACCTGGTGGCCACGATCTTCGCCCTGCGGCAGATCGCGGACGGCCTCGACGACACGATCGCCGCCGTCGGCGAGATCGTCGCCAAGAGCGCGCCCGTGGAAGCGGTGGTCACCACGATCAACACGAACCTCGACGCCGCCGTCGACGCCCTCGAGGGCCTGCTGGTCAAGAAGGCCGGCATGGAGGACGCCGTCGGCCTGGTCGACGGCCTGTACCCGGGCGCCGCGGCGCAGGGGTTCCGCACCTTCGACGAGAGCCGCGCGGTCACCCCGCCGCGGATCTCCGAGGTCTACACCAAGGGGACGCTCACGCTCGCCCGCCTCGGTCGCGAGGCCCCGATCGCCGTGGCCAGCCCGGTCGGCGGACCGGTGCTGCGGAACATCTCCGGCGGCAGCCTCGCAGCGCGGGCGCTGTACCCGGAGGAGCGCCAGACCCGGCCGGCGAAGCTGTCGCGGTCGCCCGTCATCGGGGGGGACGCGCCCGTCCAGTACGAGCCGAGCGCCGAGCCCGGCGTCCGCCGCCACATGCCGACCCAGGAGACGACGCCCCGTGCAGACTCCAGCCCCGTTTGAGTACGAGCGGGCGACGAGCGTCGAGGGCGCGATCGCTTCGCTCGGCCGGCTCGGCGCCGAGGCCCGCGTGATCGCCGGCGGGCACAGCCTGCTGCCGATGATGAAGCTGCGGCTCGCCTCGCCGTCGCACCTGATCGACATCAACGACCTCGAGGGCGAGCTGGCCTACATCCGCGAGGAGCCGGATGCGATCGCGATCGGCGCGCTCACGCGGCACGTGGACCTGCTCGAGTCCGAGCTGCTGGCCGACCGCTTCCCGGTGTTCCGCGACGCCGAGCGGATGATCGCCGATCCGGTCGTGCGCAACCGCGGGACGATCGGCGGCTCGCTCTGCCAGGCCGACGCCGCCGAGGACCTGTCGGCGGTCTGCGCGGCCCTGAAGGCGAGCGTGGTGATCCGCGGCTCCGGCGGGGCGCGCGTCGTGGCGATGAGCGCCTTCCACCGCGGCCCCTGGATGACCGATGTCGGCGCGGGCGAGATGCTCACCGAGGTGCGGCTGCCGCTGCGCCCCGGCGCCGGCAGCGCGCACGAGAAGGTCGAGCGGCGCGCCGGCGACTGGGCGGTCGCCGCCGCCTCGGCCGCGCTGTGGCTCGAGGGCGACACGATCGCCGACGCCGGCATCGGCCTGAGCGCCGTCGGCCCGATGACGATCGAGCTCACCCGCGCGGAGGAGCTCCTGCGCGGAGCCCGGCCGTCGGAGGAGCTGTTCGTGCAAGCCGGCGAGATCGCCGCGGAGGACTGCATGCCGATCCCGGACGGCCGCGGGCCGGTCGACTACAAGCGCCACCTCGCGAGCGTGACCACGAAACGCGCCCTGCGCCGCGCTGCCGCGCGGGCGCTCCAGCAGGAGGCCTGAACCATGCAGGTGACCGTCACGATCAACGGCGAGGCCGTCACGCGCGACGTCGAGCCGCGCACGCTGCTCGTGCACTTCATCCGCGACACGCCCGGGCTGACCGGCACGCACTGGGGCTGCGACACCTCCAACTGCGGCGCCTGCGTCGTGCTGATGGACGGCAAGCCGCTGAAGTCGTGCACGACGCTCGCCGTCATGTGCGAGGGCCACGAGATCAGCACCGTCGAGTCGCTCGAGCGCGACGGGGTGCTCGATCCGGTGCAGCAGGGCTTCCACGAGTTGCACGCCCTGCAGTGCGGCTTCTGCACGCCGGGGATGCTGATGACCAGCCGCGCGCTGCTCGACGCCAACCCGGACCCGTCGGACGCCGAGATCCGCACCGCGATCTCCGGCGCGATCTGCCGCTGCACGGGCTACAAGAACATCGTCGCGGCGGTCCGCTGGGCCGCCGAGCACGAGTCGGCGACGCGTCAGGAGGCGTGACGATGGCCATCGACATCCCGGCTCCCCCCGAGCGGCCGATCGGCTTCGGCCGGCTGAAGCGCAAGGAGGACGCGCGCTTCATCCGCGGCCAGGGCACCTACCTGGACGACATCCGCCTGCCGGGAATGGTGCACGGCGCGGTGCTCCGCAGCCCGTACGCGCACGCGAAGATCAACTCGATCGATACGTCGGCGGCACTCGCGCTTCCGGGCGTCGCCGCGGTGATCACCGCCAAGGACCTCGAGACGCTCGGGCTGGCCTGGATGCCGACGATCTCCTATGACACGCAGGCCGTGCTCGCGGGCGACAAGGTCCGCTTCCAGGGCCAGGAGGTCGCGTTCGTGATCGCCACCGACGAGTACTCCGCGCGTGACGCGCTGCAGCTGATCGAGGTCGACTACGAGCCGCTGGACGCCGTCGTCAACGCCCGCAGGGCGCTCGACCCCGACGCGCCGCTGATCCGCGACGACAAGGCCGGCCAGCGCGACAACCTCGCGAGCCCGACGTGGGAGGCCGGCGACGAGGCGGCGACCGACCGCGCGTTCGCCGAGGCCGACACCGTCGTGACGCGCGACATCATCTACCCGCGCTGCCACCCGGCGCCGCTGGAGACCTGCGGGATCATCGCCGACTTCAACCCGGAGACCGGCCAGCTCGACATCTACAACGGCAACCAGGCGCCGCACGCGCACCGCACCGTCTACGCGCACGTCGCGGGGCTCGCCGAGCACATGATCCGCATCCGCTGCTCGGACATCGGCGGCGGCTTCGGGAACAAGGTGCCGGTCTACCCGGGCTACGTGTGCGCGATCGCCGGCTCGATCG